>JAJYOM010000029.1 GCA_021796175.1 Thermoplasmata archaeon | reverse complement strand
GAGCTCACTGAAGTTTTTGTCAGAAGGTATGGCCGCGAGCGTGTTCTTTCAACCGATGTCATTCCCCAGAACCGCAAAGACTGTCAAACCGCCGTACTTGATGTTACAAGTCATACTGCGGTCGCGGAGACCATCAGATCAAACGACATCGGCACTGTGATACATCTTGCGGCAATACTTTCAGCAAAAGGTGAGAAAATGCCCGAGCTCGCATTTGATGTGAACCTGATTGGAATGAGAAATGTCCTCAGGGCATCCCTTGAGGGTGGGGTAGACAGAGTCTTTTTCCCCAGCACCATAGGCATATTTGGTCCAGATACACCAAAAGAAAATGTGCCGATAGAAACAGTCACGCGACCGACGACTATGTATGGGATAACAAAGCTGTTCTGCGAACAGCTCGGCGAATATTACTACAGGAAATATGGCCTCGATGTCAGGGGGTTGCGCCTTCCCGGGATTGTCAGCTACAAGACGCTCCCTGGGGGCGGAACGACAGATTACTCCATTGAAATGATGCGTGCCGCGGCCGAAGGAGAGAATTACAGATGTTTTCTCAGAAATGATACAAAACTCCCGATGATGTATATGCCTGATGCCATTGATTCCATTATCAGGTTGCTCGAATCGCCGTCATCCTCGCTGAAGCACAGAACAGATTTCAACGTGATGGCTTTCAGTTTCTCACCTGCTGAGCTCGAAGCAGAAATCAGGAAGACGATTCCCTCTTTCACCGTTTCATATGCACCTGATGAAAGACAGGCAATAGCAGATTCGTGGCCAAGATCGCTCGATTCGAGTGCAGCTGCAAGCGAGTGGGGATTCTCACCCGTCTTCACTCTGAGCGAGATGGTGAAGGATATGCTCAGCCATCTGGTACCCCTGCTGAAGAAGTGAGGGCTGGATGCACGCAGCCAGACAAAACTTAATAAGAATGAAGCCTTGCGCATCTATCGCATGCGGAGGTAGCCAAGCATGGTCAACGGCGCAAGATTGAGGGTCTTGTCTCGCAGGGGTTCGCCGGTTCGAATCCGGTCCTCCGCACCTGCCGTGATGGCATAATTGTTGCTCCATGAGCACTTGAGATAGCGGTAAATTGATCTATTTAGTCGGTCAATATTCATCACGTGCGGTCTGCAGAATTTGCATTCTTGAATTTGGAGTCAGAGTTATCATGATTGCCTCGCCCTGCAACTGTATCATGTCGAAAAGCGGTGCCATCATTGAATACAGAATTGGTTCAAGATGATCTCTGAATACTGTCCGGAACTCGGCAACTTGAGTGCAACCTAACAGCGAGCCGTGTACAAAGCTGTTGTTTCTGAACATATTTCCCGTGCGGGATTTTCAGCGCTCTGCTAACCTGGAAGATATCTTTTCACCTTCTCCTAGTTTACCGACTACATTTGTAAACGTTTCAAGCTCACTCTCATCCAGCCGCCCCAATCTTCTCTCTATCAAAGAGTCGTAGTCCTTTCTGGCACAGGCGAATTTGCGCTTCCCTCCGGCGGTTACGGTAATGAATATGAGCCTCCTGTCACCTTCGCGCCTTACGCGTCTGACAAGTTTCCTATCTTCAAGTCTGTCGGTCAGGAGTGTTATGCCTGCCTTTGTAATCATGAGTTCATCCGCAAGCTTTGCCATCGATGTTGAGCCATTATCACACAAATGCCTCAATATCCTGAACTCCATCAAGGAAAGCTCATGAGCCCTCAGTGAATGGCTGAACTCGTTCCTCATGATACTCACCGCATTGGAAAATGCCAGCCATGCTTCAATGGCATTTGACTTCATCTCATTCACCCCTTCTTCCTGTTCCACTTGACTTTGACGACTGTGCTTCAGAAGTGCCGGTGGCAGCAGGCACTCTGCCAACCTCGTCCGCTCGGACTACCGAAGCCGCAGGGCCAACATTCTGCCCATCGAGGTCGTAAATGTAAATCTTGCCACGCATGAGTGAAACAACTGCTGCGATTGCTGACAGGGCTGCGCTTATGATGAACGCCTCCCTCATTGCAACCATGAAGGGTCCGGCGATCACTGTGGGAAACCAGTATTTGCCTGTCAGAAGTGTGTAAGTCGCGGGCGAGAGAGTCGATGCAAGCGAAGGGTACTGGCTCAATATAGAGAGCACCGGGTTGTAACCGAGGAATGCGGAGAATAATGCACCGGTAGGTGGAATGGATCTGAGGGTAAGCGCGAGCTGCTGTGAAGCGCCAGCCGAAATCAGTGATGCATATAATGATCCAGGTAGGCTGGATGAAAGTGATTGTATGATTATGATGAAGAACAGGGCTATGCTGATTGTTTGACCGCTGTTCTGTATTGTCGCACGCATTCCGGAGGCGGCCCCTCGCGCTTCAGGCGGGACGGAATTCATAATTGATGCGGTATTGGGGGCAGCAAACATACCCATGCCCAGGCCCTGCATCAGCAGCAGCAGCGCAAACTGCCAGTAGTCGAAATTGTAAGGGAGCAGCATGAGGAGGCTGAATGAGGCTGTCACAATGACCATGCCCAGAGTTGCAAGTCCTCTGGCGCCATGCCTGTCGGAGAGCCAGCCACTGAGTGGACCCATCGCTATGAAACCGAACATCATCGGAGTCATGTAGATTCCTGCCCAGAAAGGCGTGGATGCGTAACTGTAACCGTGAAGCGGTAACCAGATGCCCTGGAGCAAAATGATGAGCATGATCATCATCCCGCCCCTTGCAATCGAACCAAGAAGGCCGGCGAAGTTTGCAGCGGTGAAAATCCTTCTTTTGAAGAGCTGGAGGTTAAACATCGGCTCCTTTACTCTGGATTCGATGAAGGGGAAGATTAACATTAAAACCAAACCCGCGGCTATGGCTGAAATTACCCATGGACTACCCCAGCCCATTGTGGACTTCCCATATGGCATGAGACCGTAAGTTGTACCAACGAGTATGAGTGTCAGGCCCACAGCGAATGTGGCGTTTCCCCAAACATCAATTCTCTGCTCCCTTTCCGGTTTCATGAGTTCCTTAAGCCGGGTATAAGACCAGATTGTGCCAAACAAGCCAAATGGAACGCTGACCAGGAATACAAATCTCCAGTCAATGGTTGCCAGTATACCGCCCAGAATCAGTCCGACAAGTGACCCGGCAAGAGCTGCGATCTGGTTGACTCCAAGTGCTTTCCCCCTTTCTGTGTGCGGGAAGGCATCAGTTAAAATTGCAGCACTGTTTGAAAAGAGGAATGCGCCGCCGATTCCCTGAACTATCCTGAAGATTATAATGTAATCCGCTGCCATGTCTCCTTTCCCGGGCGTGAGCCACAATGCTATGGACCCGAGCGTGAATACCAGAAAGCCCAGATTGTATAACCTGACTCTACCAAAAATGTCCGACAGGCGGCCAAAAGTAACCAGCAACGTTGCCGTTACTATATTGTAACCAAAGAGTATCCAGAGGAGATACTGAAACGAATCCAGTGGTTGAATTCCAATCCCTCTGAATATGGCCGGCAGAGAAATCAGAATTATCGTGCTGTTGATCATCGCCATCATGACACCGAGAGTGGTGTTTGAAAGTGCGACCCACTTGTATTGTACCATATTGGTTAACTAATTGACAATCAGCAAGTATAATTACTTGACGCTCTCAGTTGGTTACTGCAAACAGATAATCTGAGTGCTGTGATGATAATAAAGCACGATGTTTGGCACTCTGGGTCATTGAGTTGTTACATACAGCAATTATGCAGTTATCCTACAGCTGCCTGATTATAGTCTTCAAGGTATAATGCGACTTTTCAGGTACTCAAATGCACATCTGCGTGAATGGGTCATTACAGGACGGTCCTCACCCATCGACAGATCCGGAGATGATTCTTCCAGATTCGGCCTGCTTGGTGCACGGACTGACGTACATCATTTGGATGTCCCTCCGAATTCAGTGCTCACATATACAGTTTCCCTGACACTTTCGGAGCCTCCCAGAAGTTGCTTCAGCTGCTGTCACTGCAGCGTATTTATCAGCGAAACAGCCTGGCATGTGTTTCGGCAGCTTCCGTTCGCTATCTGAGTTACTGGCTTCAATGAAAGGCTTCACGTGCTGCGCTAACCACTTACATTCCCAAATGGGAACCACAATATCCTTCCTTCTTCCTTTTCCCTTTATATGAATTTCACCTTGTAACCGGTGCAGCATATCAATTCTATCTCCTTCTGGAACTGTTTCCGCGAAGCCCGAAACATACCCGGCACAGCGGGCGGGAGACTTCCTCGAATCGCAACGGACCTGGACTGTTGTCCTGTCGAACACTCACCGCGGTAATCTTTGACAATATCCAATTTTTCCACAATCGGAATACCTTCCCTTATGCAACCGGTGTGCGGTGTATCATTCAGTCCTTCTCGCCAGAGTAAGGTCAAAAGTCATGACTCTACAGTAGTGATGCAGTCAACCGTTATAACTCCCCTGACGGCAAGCGCTGGCTCCTTTGTGTAATGGAGCATACAACCACTGATTTGAAATATGCAATCTCACCTATCTGGCATTATAAGCTGCGAGGGGCGAGGGTACTTTGAGTTATCTGTGGCTTACTGGGTTAGTTTCGGTGTTTTACCTTTTCGACAGCGCCATGATACCTTTTGCGGCCGACGTGATACACCTCAAATTCATCCTTCTTACCCTCATATATTTAGGAAGCGTGATGGAGCTCAATACGATGCTGGCATTTTTCAAGAAGTGGCATCAGCACAGAAAGGCAAAGTGCGCTTGAGGAGCGGGCTGAACACCTGTTTTGACATGCGGATTTGCACCGGTTGTTGCGACACCTTGAACAGTTGACTGTTTGTTGCACCGTGCGTTTTTGTGTCTTTATTGCAGGAAACCTTTGAACCTGGCAAGAGCCGAATGGTCACAGCATTGCCGCAATTCATCTGATTCTGCCGAGGAAAAATGAACCAATGCTCAGTCCGCCTTTTCCGACTGCATATTGAACCTTGTCTCTTGTCTGCGTTTCGCATATACCCTGGATGGAAAGTGAATTTGTCTTGCCATCGGTTGAGAATTCAATAACACCATCCATAATGCTGCTGATAATCTGCAGATCCTGCTCTGAAACTATCCCTTTTTCAATGCTATAGGTCGCAACACATCTGTCCTTTCTGCGCTTAGCCACAAACTGCCTCAGGAGGGCATAGATGCTCTTGATGTCATGGTTTGCAGTAAGACTAGAGATTGACCTGAAAATGAGCCTGTATCCTTTTTCATTCACCAGTTCCCTGATTTTGGCAAGATGATCGTCGACCATGGATTGTATGTTTTCAACATCTGCACCATCATCGAGGTAAGCTGCATTCTCAACTGAAGTGTTGTCTCCCACTATCCTGGAATATGCGTCGACGTAAAATACCAGCCCCTTCCTCTCATAATCCTGGAAGCCTTCGATGAGGGAAGACATTTCCTCCCTTATTTCATCTATTGTCTTGTCTGTGGTAACCCACACCAGCGGAATACCGCTTGCAATCCCCTGAGCGGCAAAGGCATCCATTGCAATTTCCTTGCCGATGAATGCAGGGCCGTACACTACAACCTGAGAGCCCACGGGTATGCCGCCATTCAGCAAATCATCGAGCCTCTGTGTTCCTGTCTTTACCTTCTCCTCCACAGTGCCCGATTCCTTCGGCATTTCAAATGAGCCCACTTCGCCGTCAATGAAATCACTTTCGCCAATCCTGACAAACCGGTCCCTGCTCATTGAAAGATCTTTTTCCAAAGACTCTAAAGCGTCCTGTTTTTCCCTCAGCTGTCGAGTAAGCTCGTCTACAGCTTTCGCCTGCTTCCTCCTAAGTTCCTCTGCAGCAGATTCCCTTTCCTTCAGTTTAGCTTCGAGTTCTACTATCCTTGGGCTCGTGTCGTTGTTCCTGAGAGATTCTATCAGTGCTTCGCTTTCGCTGAGTTTTTTCTTTAACTCCTCAACAGATTTCTGCATATCTCTTTGGGCTGTCGAATCACTGGCACTCTTGACTCCCCTCTTCCTTATTTCCTCATTAATCTTCTCTTCATTGCGCCTGTACTCTTCACGGCTGGCGGAAAGCGCTGATTCTGCTTTCTGCAGGTCTTCTTCCAGTTTTTTGATTTTTGCCTCTTTGGTCTCCATCTCCAGGTGCATTTCACTTATAGTCTTCTCCGAAAGCTTTGCTCGTGCGTCATATAGCTGAGTAGTTTTTTCCAGTTCCTTCTGACTTATCATCACTTCCGGCACAACCGCCGGCTCAGAGATAGTCGTTGTAACCGGTGCCGGAGTGGGGAGAAACGAACTCTGGTAAAGGAATGCGGCGAGCATCGAGTTTGTCATCTGCGGAACATTTGCATTCTTGAACTCAGTCAGGCATATATTGAAGAGCTCGAATTTCTGACCGACGCTAAGTGCAGAATAATGCTTTCTGTATCTCTGGAGTCCCCTGTTCTGGTAATCGATGCCGAGTGCGGCCGAAAATCGTTCCATATCCTCTGTGCGGAAGATCGGAACGACGTTTTCACTGTAGTAGAGAGCTATGAGTTTCTTTGCGATTAGCTTGTCACCGCCGAATCCTGGAATTATGCCCCAGTTCTGGTCTATTTTGAATGATACGCTTCTCTTTTCCGAAACCAGCACAGTCAGAACGACTTTGAAGAAATCAAGCCTTCTTACTGCTTCCGGATAGACTGCGCGCCCCTGACCACTAATTTTACCCACCCTGTCGGTCTTCTTGTCTATCCAGTCGAAAAATCTGTCTTCGGCGGAGCTGTCATAGAGGTCATCGGGTGTCATCGCCCTCAGAAGTTCGGGCTTTTCCTTGTAAGGATACCTCTTGATAAAATTCCTGATCTGCTGCTGTGCGATCGAGTCATTCTCGACGTTCTCCATTTTGGCAGCAAATTCCATAGCCCTTGCTATTGCCTCTTTCTTGTCCATGAGCGCTAAAAAATCCATGATATATTTCAACAGTTCAGTCTGATTATTCATTAAGATAACAAGGAGCTGACAATTATCTCGGGCAGGATGCAGACCGCAAAATAGCGTATGAGCAGGATCCACATAATTTCAAACCGACCACGGGAATTGCAACCTTCAAGTTCATATTCAAATCCGAAAAAGGCAGGAAATACCGGAGCCGGAAGTAGGTCTGTGATACTGGCGGTGTGGTCAACAAAGTCGGTTGATCGGATGCTTCGGTATCCGGAGAGTCGTTGATATTCACAATGGATGACCCGCGTCCCTTGACTGGGATATTTTACCATTGCGGATATATGAATTAGGTAAATCAGGGATTGGATTTAAGGAGAATGCCCCGCGTGAGCTTAAAACTTCTCAATGATTAGAACAATACCCTGTCAACTGGTGAAAAAGGTTGCTATTCTCGCTGTCCGCCAAAGAGAAGACCACAGACGTAAACATTTACCATGCGTGCTTCATGACAGTTTCCTAATCTTCCAACTGTTCAGAAGCAGAATATGGTAAAAGTGATAATTGGCTAGAAACAATTGACAGGTTCTTAAGTGTCCGAAAAAACAAATGGTGCAGGGAGGAGGATTCGAACCCCCGAATGCCTACGCAACCAGACCCTGAATCTGGCACCGTTGACCAGGCTTGGTTATCCCTGCGGTTTGGAATTGCATCTATTTCGTCCACCGATAAATAACCTATCGTCATGTGTCTCCACCATTTAACAATTCCAGAGAAGCGCTATCAAGTCCCTGTGCTGTGCAGAAAGTATGAAATCGCCCGATGGTGAAACAGAAAACGGAACCTCCACTCCGTCAGTTGTGCCGAGTCATTTCCGCTTCATCAGCTTCATCCAGCCGTTGCTCTCATAGATCGCGAGATCATTCTGCGACACGAGTCGCTCGAATTCGTCCCATCCAATAATCTCCAGCCTGGAATTGCTCCCTCTGGTGAACTGTATCCCGTCGGTGCCCTTTACCTTTCCAGGCAACAGTTTCTTGCTTACAGCTATTTCCCTGGCACGTGAGACGCTTATTTCCTGCATTGCCATTTAATCGCCCGAGGAAAGCGGCCCTTCCTTGCCCCGACACTGCATCGAATGCCGGATATTTAAAATCAGCAACCGTGTAAACAGACATATTCAAACGGAATGTGTCCGATCTTCCACCGCAGAAAGTATGAAATTGCGTCTTTCCAGCTCTCTATAAAACTGTTCCGGGGCAAACACAATCTCCGGTGGAAGCACCCCTGTTTTACCGACGGTTCCCGACATAATCAGACGCGCTGCAATTGCGCCAGGCACGCCCACCGAATACTCTGCGGCGCCCAGACCCCAGTCGGGCCTGGATGGAAAGATGCATGTTCGCCTTTCTGAAACGGCCCTCCCTTCCCTTTTCCCTACAGTCTCTACAGCAAGACACTCGAAACTGTCCGGTACCGAGCCATGAGGATATCCCAGCGCTCCACGGCGCTTCAGCAATTCCGCCAGGAATCGCCTCGGACTAACCTCGGCCCTGCCAATCTTCAGAGGACGAGAATCACCGAATCCGGCATCGGCAAGCAATTTCTGCTCCAGGAAGCCGGGACCACCCTCCATCCAGTTTACGTTCTTCACACCCTTTTCCCTGAAAGATTCAGGGAAAGTTGCAATTTCACTGTGCCTGGTCGAATAAACTGTCGTCTTGCCAACGGGTTCCGGAAAGTCGTATTCCTCATTTAGTCCGAGCGGTTTGAAATTCCTTATCCTGCCGTCTTCGAGTACTTCGCCAGGCATTGTGTACTCATCCATCAGAGTCTGAATTGACCATGTGACAAAAAAGGGTGGAACGCCCTTCGTATAGTCCCGCCAGGCATCTCTGATTTTGATAGTTTCCACAGAATCCAACCTGTCACACAACTCTCTTGCCATGATCCCGCTTATGCCTGGTTCAGCGCCCATACCAACAACGGCGAGCAGCCCTGCCTTCCTGAATCTGAGGTTGTACTTCAACTGCCTCTTGGTCATCCAGTAAAGGCCACCGAAGTCCAGATAGTCAGCGCCTGATTTTAGCGCGATTTCCATAACCTGCAGGTTGAGATCATATTGTACGCCGTTGATGATTATGTCCGCGCCTTCTATTGCTTCGCATGCTGACCGGAATTTCCGGACATCAGCGGTCACTGCAGTGGCCTTCCTTTTCCCGCAAATCAGGTTCGTCTTTCTGGCAACGGCCCTTGCATTCCTGCCGTCTATATCCGCTACAAGTATACTGTCTATGCTCGGATCTGCTGCAAGGTCATAGGAGGCGCACTGACTTACAAGTCCACCTCCGCCAAAGATCGCTACGGTTGGCAAACAAGAGCACCCGCATGCATTAGAATCAACAGAGATATCTATTCTTCGTTGCGAAATTGCAGTGACCGCTGCTGCAGTGGTAATGGACGAATACAAAATAGAAATAGGGAATTCAAATAGTGGTACACGATTTGAATGACTACCGTGCAATGTGGAGGGAAATGCTGATTGAGCATACAGGAGCTCGAAGCGCTTTCAAAAAAGATCAACGGCATCCTCGACGATGTTCAGGGAGCAAACGCATCCGCAGGCGATGTCAGATCGAAGCAAAAGCGCTCAATTATGATACTGCAGCAGTTCTACAAACTGCTCCTTTCTGATTTTTCTCCGGCTGACTGGATGGAATCGAAGGCGTACCTCAGGTCGAACGGTTTCCCTTCACTTAGAGACGCACTTAAAATAAAGCCCTCCAAGCTGCCTGAGAAGTTGAGGAAGGGATTTGACAAATACGATGGCCCTGAAGAGAGGAGGAGACAGCTAGAGTCCATTCTGGAAAGACTCGAGGAGGCGGTAAACAGTCTGGATGATGCGATTTTCGCTTCTGCCAAATTATCCAAAAAAGCTGAGAAAGCGGCCGAGCGGCTTGAAAGCATAGGAGCTTCTTTGGACTCTGCCGTTGCGCTAATCAGGAAGAAGGAATCACTGTCCGCGGAACTCGGCAGGGCCGAGAGATTGCTTCCACTTCCGGACGGGGGGCTTGATATAGAAAAGGAGGCAAGGGAGAAGCACAATGCCGCGATATCGGCGGCTGCCGATAACCTCGAACGGCAAAGCCGTCAGCTGAGAATAGCAGAAACAGAACTTGTGTCCGCAATGGAGAGATTCAAGAAGTTCCTTGCAGGTTCAGGAAGGCATCTCAGCCTCCTGGTCGTCCTGCTGCCATCCATCAGGGAGATAACTGGCCCATATGTGAAATTCGATTCAGCTGAGCTTACTGACTGGGAGATAAGTGTTGCGGTCAAGAATTATCCCAAGTACAGATCCAAGTTGCCTGATGGACATGCGCTCCTCAGGAGTGAAGAGGAGGATACACTCGACGCGTTGCGCCACCTTATGGACAACAGGGAGGCTATTGCAGACTACAACAGGATCAGGTATCTCCAGGAGAAGGTTGCCTCTCTGAAGACGGATGTGGAGAAGTGTGCCGAGGAGAAGGTCAGAGTAGAGGGACAACAGGAGTTCACCGTGATAAGGTCGGGTGTCGAGAAAAAAGGTGAGGAAAGCAGGCGGGAGTTCCTCAGACTCAAGAGTCAGCTGGAGGGGATCGATGAGGAACTTCGGGAGGTCATGTCGGACATTGGCTCTGGAGAAGATGGTGACATTTCACAGCTCACCGCAGAAGTCGAGGGCCTGCTTTCTCAGCTCGAGTGACGTTGCACAATCGAATCACCTGGATTTCATCTGAAACGCCTTTTCGAGCCTCGCTCTCCCCGGTTTACCCTCAGCACTGTCCCCTGACGATGATTCTGAATCCATCTTAAGTGCACTCAATAGTGTTATGCCAGATGCAATGAAAAGAGATGAGAGCAGAAAGTCGCTCATATACCCCGCATCCTGAGCTACTATTCCTCCTGCTATCGCACCTGCGATGGCTCCAATTCCAGTGAACGCGTTGTAAAAACCGATAGCCTCGCCCTTGATGTGTGGTCCAGCCATTTTAGCCACCATAGACTGCCCTGTGACACTGATTATCGCCCAGCATACACCCATCATTGAATTCAGTATCAGCAAAAAGAGCATTACTTCGCCCGCGTTGTTGATAAAGAGTGCAGGCAGGAAAAAAGAGGGTATGATAAGCACCCTGGCACTCAGAGCAAGTGACTGGAGGCGCTTTTCCCCTGCTGCGGCTGAAATCGAAGAAACCCTGCTGTAGGTCAGGGTTGATGCGATTGAACTCCCGATGTATACCAGGAATATGAGCGACTCTGGCACTAAGAACCTGGTTCCCAGATAGTCTGCCATGTAGTTTGGAAGCACTGCGTAAAACGAAGTGAAACCTGTCGAAAACAGTGCCACGACTGCATAGTACTTCCACAAACCGGCTGGAATCTCCTTCCTTTCCTGCTGGCTTGGAGTGGCGAGTCTGACGAACGCACCCATCCTTGAAGGCAGGTACTTCGCCCTCTCGACCAGGTGCAATGGTACGGCTGCGATTGCATTCCAGTGGCTGTCCCGCCTGTGTCCTGGAGGGTTGATCTCTTCACCTGTTTTCTCATTGACAAGGAGGAGGATGAGTGCAGTGCCCGCAAGTGCAGACAATACTGAAAACGCAAAGAAGAAGCGCATGTCAACCTGAGTGGACGGCACAAAGGAGAACCAGACCGCACCTGCAACGAGGCCCGTCAGGTATCCTGCCCCACCAAGCTTGCTGAACTTCCCGAGGCAGCTTGCCCACTGCTCCTTCGGCGTCTGCTCTATCAGCAAAGCCGTGCCGGCAGGCGCGCTTGCGGCGTATAGCAGCCCCAGCAGAAAGTTGGCAATAAGGAACATGAAGAAATTGACACTCAGCCACATTAGTGCCATGGAAACAGCAAGTCCTGCCAGCCCCTCCAGTATGAACAGCTTCCTCCTGTGCAGGTGATCGGAAAGATTGCCCCAGATTATGTATGCCGGGATGGATGCAATCGAGGTTGCAGCAGTGACGAGCCCCACTTGTGTCAGTGTGCCTGAGAAGGCAAGCACTAGAAAGAGGGGGATCAGGGGTGCAGTCCCGCCGTTGGATATATTCGCGAGGAAGTAGCCGTAGAACCACCCTGTCTTGCTGTACGAATGAAACTTCAGAGTGCCCCATCCCTTGAAAGTCGCAGAACGCGAAAAGCAGTATATATGGTTTGTCAATATAGAGGTTCATTTGTCAGACAGGTAGCTGACATAGGCATTGATCAGCCATGTTGACTGATTCGCTTGCGCGTCAATGATGGAAAGGCTGGCTGTGCAACATTCTATATCCAGGTTGCACTGATGGGAAAGGAAGATGGCATTATTTCTCCTGAGATATGCAGAAATGGGTCTAAAGTCGGAAAAGGTCAGGAGACGGTTTCAGCAGTCTCTAATAGAGAATATCGAAAAACATTTCATGAAATTGAATTCCGAATGCCTGATATCCTACGACAGGGGCAGGATATACTTAATGTCGGACGATTCGGATGCGGCAAGAACGGTCATTTCACACACCTTCGGGATCGTATCATACAGTGAAGCAGTGGAGACCGGCACGCGGCTGGATACGATACTCGAAAGCGTTGTGGACTATGCACGGGGCATACTTGCCGAGGGGAATACATTTGCAATACGGGCGAGAAGATCCGGCCAGCAGAAGTTCACAAGCATTGAGCTTGCATCGAAGGCTGGCGAGGTGATTCTGAACAATTTCTCCGACCTGCAGCTGAAAGTCGATCTTGAGAACCCGGAGGTCGAAATACAGATCGACGCAAGGGAAAAAGGCGCTTACATCTACTCATCAGTCGAGCTGGGGCCCGGCGGCCTTCCGCTAGGCACGCAGGGAAATGTGCTCTGCCCCTCCGGCGGGAAGGATGGAATTCTAGCTGCTTGGATGATGATGAGAAGAGGATGCAAGGTCATTGTTGCGGGTGAAGACAGGGACAATGTGACACCACTCCTTGCATGGGATCCCGAGCTGCTTTTCGTCCAGTCAGACAACGCTGAGACTGTGAAACTGGCGAAGGAGAATGGCTGCAGGGGAATTGCCTTCGCCTTTGGATACAGGGATATTGCAACCAGCCCTCCAGACAAGGATGGGCTGGCAATGTTCTACCCGCTGATTGGTCTGTCTCCAGTTGAAAAGCAGAGACTGTTGAACAAAGTCCTCTGACTTACTTTCCCTTCCTGTCGTTGGCGCGTATTGAGGGCCTGACTTTTTCTGCGCCCTTGCCTTTCCATCTGAGTCCGCGTCCTCTCTTTCCGGCAGAGGTGAGTCCGCGGTATGCCCTGCTCGAGTGTGCTGGATCCGAAATCCAGTTCAGGTTCCGGTCACTGAGCACCGACGGGCTGTAGGGATCGACGAGTATGACCTCATACCACTTGTGAAGTCCATCCTGGCCCACTGCATAGGAATTCAGAACCTCCATGTTCGGATAGTGTTTCTGCACTCTTTCCTCGGCAATGCGCTGTATGTTCTTGTTCATTGTGATCTTCAGTATGCCCTTTCTCCTTGGCCTTCTTCCCTTGGATATCTTCCTCTTCCTGAGACCGCCTCTGCGAACCTTTATTCTCACGAGCGTGATGCCCTGTTTTGCCTTGTAGCCCACTGATCGTGCCCGGTCCA
Organism: Thermoplasmata archaeon; assembly: GCA_021796175.1. Lineage (GTDB taxonomy): Archaea > Thermoplasmatota > Thermoplasmata > Sysuiplasmatales > Sysuiplasmataceae > JAJZXY01. Next base: position 1,185 of record JAJYOM010000029.1, on the reverse strand, counting down.
GCCTTGTCGGGTGTTCGATAGGCGTGATTGTGCCTTCCTTCCGCCATTTGATAAGTCTCTCCCACTCAGTGCGCCCAAGCGCATCCCTGTAGGCATTCTTCCGGAAAGAGCCCATGTGCGCGTATGCACTCCTGCCTTTGCGGTATTTCAGCTGGATCAGCGGCGCAACCGCGACTGGTTCAGGCGGGGGTGACTCCGGTCTGTCTTGAGGGTTCTCCTCAGGCTTATTTTCATTTATCGTGGCTGCTGCTTCCTCCGGTCCTGACTTTCCGGGCTCCTTCTTTGCTTTTCCCGGTGTCCTTCGGGCCCTCGGCTTCTTCTCAGGTTCGGCCGCCGTCACCTCTGCTGTTTCAGCAGTCTCCTCCATCTTCTCCTTCCTGGCGGCAGTCTTCCTGCTTCTTTTCGGTTTTGCTTCCTTGATTTCCTCTTCAGTCATCTGGCACACCAAACAGTAAGAGTCAATATAGTCCAATTTCGAATTTGCCTATATTATAAATAACTATGTGTGGACAAGGCTTTGTGACAAAACACCGCAACCACCAATTGTTTTATCACAAGAATGGGAGTTTTATCACGGACAGGTGGTTTTATCACAAAGCCCAGAGAAGGGGCGATGTGCCCTGGGTTCATCTGGACATCAACGGCAGATCCCCAACAGACGGCAAAACGGCCAGGAACTATCTTCCTGAAGGAGGATCCGGGTTCGGGGTCCGACTCTTCGTTGAACTAGTCTCTGACTTCGACTGAAATATCATGAAGGGAGGAATCAGCATTGTGGATCTCAAACCAAGCAGATGACACTACTATCGTACTGCAATTGTGTTTGGAGTCTTATTGCACCCATCTGGTCAAATCATCGTCAATAGGTATACGTCGAATATGTGACCGTAGCGAAGTAGCCTGAAGACCCGCAACCCGCTGTATACCACCCACCTGACGAATATTGGGGCGCACCACCGTAATACATCGACCAGACAGTAGTCAGATACATCGTCTCAAGATATTGAGTAATGGTTACTCCGTAACGGCTGTCTGTGGCAGTCGTATATCTTATTATTCCAACACTCTGTTTCATGGGAACTTGGGCAAAATCAGCAGAGCCTGACCCCGATCCCGCTGTAAGCAGCCATTCGCCATCCGCGTAGTATCCATTTGCATAAACCTGGCCCGAACTTGTAGAGGTGT
>JAJYOM010000169.1 GCA_021796175.1 Thermoplasmata archaeon | reverse complement strand
TAAGCCAAACAATGCGCTGATAAGCGTTTACAACAAGGCCGGTCTGGAGGAATTGTGCAGATGTTTTGCGGCCCATGACATTGTCATCTATGCCACAGGGAAGACAATGGATTTCCTGAGGAGCAGTGGAATTTCGGCAAAGCCTGTCTCGGAAATGACAGGATTCTCCGAGCTGCTGTCAGGCAGGATCAAGACGCTCCATCCTGCGGTATTCGCTTCAATACTTGCCATAAGGGGCAACAGCGAGCACCTGAAACAGCTCGAAAAGATGGGCATACCCCTGTTTGACATTGTTGTTTCCAACCTTTACCCCTTTGAGCAGACACTTGCCGAGGGTGGACAAACCGAGACGGAGCTGATGGAGATGGTGGATATCGGCGGCGTTGCTCTAACGAGGGCCGCGGCAAAGAACCACAAGGATGTCGCCATAATAACAGATATCGGCCAGTACGGCAGGCTGATTGAGGAGATGGAGAGCGGTTCGGGCCAACTGTCTGAAGGTTACCTGAAGCAGCTTGCGGCGCAGGCATTCGAGAGGACTGCCAGTTACGACTACACAATAGCTTCGTCGCTTCTGGAGAATGGCGGTCAGTTCGGTGAGAGTCTGGTGATACGCGCACGCAAGAAGATGGATTTGCGATACGGCGAGAACCCGTTTCAGGCTGCTGCTGTGTACCGGAGTTCAGATGAGGGAGGGCTGTCGGTTCTGGATGCGACAAACATAGGCAATAAAGAGCTCTCATTCAACAACATACTTGACCTCAACATAGCGCTTGAGATGGCTGTCAGCTTCGAGCAGCCTTGCGCGATAATTGTTAAGCATGCAAATCCTTCGGCTGTTGCCGCTGCACCGGAACTTTCAACGGCGGTTCAGGAGGCATATGAGTCTGACGCGCTCTCTGCCTACGGATGCATCATTGGCCTGAACCGCGAGATGGATGAAAAGTGCGCACACTTGCTTTCCGGCAAATTTGTAGATGCCATCATAGCACCCTCCTACAGCAGGTCCGCTCTGGAGACTCTGACCATGAGGAAGAAGCTCAGGTTGCTTTCACTCGAAGGTATGAAGGAGCGGCAAGTCACACATGATCTGGATGTCAGGAGGGTAATGGGTGGTTATCTTGCCCAGACTACCCAGGTGCCCGATCTGAAGAGGGAGCAACTGAAGGTCGTCTCAAAGAGAAAACCCACAGAGCAGGAAGTGGAGAGCCTGATGTTCGGCTGGAAGGTGGTGAGATTCCTGTGGTCGAATGCAATTGTGCTTTCAAAGGGCTCGCGCACTGTCGGTGTCGGTGCAGGACAGAGCAGCAGGGTCGATGCGGTCAGGATCGCAGTACAGAAAAGCAGGGGCGCGAGCAAAGGATCTGTTATGGCCTCGGATGCTTTTTTCCCGTTCAGGGACGGGATAGATGAGGCCGCAAACGGTGGCGTGACAGCGGTAATGCAGCCCGGCGGCTCCATCAGGGACAGTGAAGTGATCGAAGCCGCAGACGAGCACAGGATGGCAATGTTATTTACAGGTCAGAGGCTCTTCAGGCACTGAGAGTGTGGTGTCTTGGGCGCCGTTATCATAGATGGCAGGGCAATAGCAGCCGCCATCGATCATGAGACAACGGTGATGCTTGAGGAGGGCAGGAAGGGTGGACGCAGGGCATGCATCGGAGTTGTGACAGTTGGTTCGGATCCGGCAGCCGAAAGCTATTCGAGACAGAAACAGAGAAGTGCGGCTAAACTCGGCATCGACTACAAAGACATAAGGCTCCCGGCGGAGGAGAAGGGGGAGGGAGTGCTGTCAGCGGTGCTCGGTATCGCCCATGACGACACTGTGGACGCCATACTTGTGCATACACCGCTTCCGCGCCATTGTGATGAAAGGAGGATACTCGACAGCATACCGGGTGAAAAGGACGTGGACTGCTCCGGCACCTGCAGCATGGGCCGCATGTATTCTGGAAGGCAGCTTTTTGCGCCGGCAACAGCGGAGGCAGTTCTGGAGATAATGGCAAGGAGCGGACTCTCGCCACAGGGAAAGAATGTAGTGGTTCTGGGGAGGAGCCTTGTGATAGGCAAACCGCTTGCGACGCTGCTGATGGCAAAGGGAAACAGGGGAGATGCCACAGTCACGGTCTGCCACTCGAAGACAAGGGATATTGGAAGTCACACCAGGGAGGCTGACATAATAGTCGCAGCCATTGGTGTTCCAGGCTATGTCACACGGGAAATGGTGGCGCCGGGCACGGCTGTAATAGATGTTGGCATTAACACCCTTCCCGCAACTGATGCAAAAGGAGGGTACAGACTTGTGGGCGATGTCGATTTCGATGCAGTGAAGGGAGTTGCTTCTGCCATAACTCCAGTTCCCGGGGGAGTGGGGCCAGTGACAACCGCAGTGCTGATGCGTAACGTTGCAAGGGCATTCAGAAGGGAGTTGTCAACGGACAACTAGATCAAGTTTCATCTGAAGAAGGTCGTGGCTGGCTATGAACTCGCCGCCTTCCGTACGGATCCTGTCGATGGAGTCAAGCTCCTTCTTTGGATCGTAGATGATGCCCGTGATATCGCGCTTCTCGATGTTTTCGAGAAGCGGGGCCGCGTCACCAGTGTAGACAAATTTGCGATCCCCAGCCTGGACGATGACGGACTGATGGCCCGGAGTATGGCCAGGCGTATCCATTACAGTGACTCCGTTGGTAATCAGCTGCCTGCCGTCGACTGTGTCAAAATTGAGGTGCTCGTAGAACTCCCTGACGTATCCGCCGCGCATGAACCTGTCCGGGTTCTTCGAATATGAGAGTTCATCCCTCTGGACTATGTATCTTGCTTTCCTGAAATGCGAATTGTTTCCACAGTGGTCCATGTGCATGTGTGTGTTGATCACAACTGAAATATCGTCAGGTGAAACGCCATGTGCAGACAGGCTTCCCATCAAATCGGTGTCCTTTCTGTATTTCACAAACCTGGCAAGCGAGGGAGGCAGCGGTGCGATTCCTGTATCCACCAGCATCTTCTCGCTGTCTGTGACGATCAGAAGTGATTTCAGCGCAGCCTGGTATTTTATGCCGTAGTAGGATGTTTTCATGTAAACCAGCATGCCCATATCCAGCTCCATGTATCCATCATGAAGAAGGTGTATCTCCCTTACAGCCATTGCCAACAGGTTATCTGCTCCTGATTTAAACTCTTTTCAATACTGACCATTGCCATTTGAAAGGAGTTGCCCCTGAATTCTGTTACCCCGGTTTTCATTTGCTTCCTTCCATCGGTTTCGAGGATTGGGTGAAAGGCACTGCCTTCATCCCGGTGCTTTTCACCGCTTAATCCTGGTTGCATTTTGGACAATTGCGATGTCACGGCCGCAAATGAAAGATCCCTTCAGTCTTTTCAGGCATGGCGACGGAGTACGCTGCTCCGTTGCAGGTTTGAACGGCTGCAGGTCAGGACGTTGCTTGGAGCCATTCGGTGACTTGAGATTTTAAGGGCGGAGCATCTTTGAAACAAAACAATATAAAGCAAAGGTATAT
>JAJYOM010000028.1 GCA_021796175.1 Thermoplasmata archaeon | reverse complement strand
ATTATCTGATATCAGCCTGCTGGCTATCCTCTTGTCCACGACGAGAGCGACACCGTCCTTGAACTTTATACCAACAGTGGTTGTTCCTCTCCTTACCGCTTCCCGGGCGTATTCTACCTGAAACAGTCTCCCGTCTGGTGAGAAAACCGTGATTGCCCTATCGTATGCCATCTGACCTGGCTGCATTTTAGTTTCAACTCCGAATTATAGACCTGACAGGAATCGTCTATCCTATTTTACCATAAAAACTCTTCTCATCTGCTTTCGCCTTCCACCAAGATCCCCTGATAACGGTTATACCTGGCGGAATGCGGCACTCAATCAAGGTTAAAACGTTTCTTTATAGTCCTCACAGTGCCTGAAACTAGCAGTGTTTCCGAATCGAATTGGCCCACCCTGCCATTGAGCATGCTGGTTACAGGCACTATTTCAGTATGCCGGCAGGATAGGACTGCAGTCTCATCTCTGAGTATCAGCAGCTTCAAGGAAGTTATGAGACTGCCAGAATCGCCTGAGGCGCTCTGAAGCGCCCTCCAAATCTCGCCCTTGTTGCGGGGTGCGGGGGAGAATCTGGCTGCTATGTACCTCTTCCTGCCAGTTTTCTGCTTGACAGTCAAGCGTATCCGCAGATCGACAGCATTCAACGTATAAAGTCGATTGCCTTCTCTGAACCCTCTCCCTGCGGCAGCATGAAAGCTGACCTGACGCCGGTTATCACTACCAGAACCTTTATCTTGCCGTCTGACTCCGGCTCGACACTGCAGCCCCATATTATTCTTGCCTTCGGGCCCATCATTGCAGAGGCTGCCTCCACTACCCTCTCCGCCTCCTTGAGCGACATGTCGTTGCCTCCAACGACCCTTATGAGTGCTCCCTTTGCCTCCTTTATATCCATATCGCCGAGCAGCGGCGATGTGAGCGCCTGCCTAAGTGCCTCTTCCACGCGATCGTCTCTGGCACCGCTAGATTCGCCCATGCCAATCATCGCAACGCCTCCTGAGCTCATGATTGTCTTTATGTCGGCAAAGTCTATGTTAACCAGCCCGGGCTTCGTTACAATCTCTGTAATACCTTTTATACACTGGGCAAGAACTTCATCCGCTACCCTGAATGCAGCATCAAGCGGAAGTCTAGGGACAATTTCCAGCAGTTTGTCATTTGGAATTACTACAGTTGTGTCTGCATAGGTTCGCAGCCTTTCGAGGCCCCTCAGTGCATTATGCATCCGCAGTGCACCCTCCGCTTTGAAGGGCAGGGTGACAACCGCCATGACGAGTGCTCTGCTTTCCTTTGCAATTTCTGCAACGACCGGTATTGAACCGGTGCCTGTGCCTCCACCCATGCCGGCCGTCACGAATACAATATCGTTGCTTCTCACGTACTTGCCTATATCATCCCTCGCTTCGTCCGCAGCCTGACCGCCGATCTCCGGTATAGCACCTGCACCAAGTCCCCGTGTTAGCCTTCTGCCAAGCAGCACCTTATGCGGCGCGTTAAGCAGCAGCAGATGTCTGGCATCCGTATTCGCAGCTATCAGCGAAGCGCCGAATATGCCGGACTGGTTAAGTCTCCTTATCGTGTTCGATCCTCCACCACCGCATCCGAAGATGCTTATCTTGACACGGAGTGACTCTACGAGCTGCATCAGCTCTTCATCTGTCGCATCCATACCAAGACTATCCGGAGGTACAGGTTTCTCGCTCAGTACGTCCTCAACGATTGACTTCATCGGTTCCCATCCCTAATTGAGTGCAGATATCAGATAATACCGGCTAGATATTTAAAACCTTACCGTCAGACAAAAGTGAAAATTATCAAAATATCATGTAAATCAAAAACAAAATTGTCAGATATTTGTCTGACAGATGACTGTTATACATCATTCCGGTTCAAGGCAGTGCTGCAGCAGAATATAGAGCAGTGAGTATAATCCCGCCCTACTGCCTGAAGCCACAAATGCACTCTTCACCTTCCTCCATTACAAGCTGACAGCAAGGGCACTGGGAAAGCATCCTCTGTTCCGCAGAAAAATAGGTGCCGCAGTGGTGGCAGAAACAGCTTCCAGGAGAAACCTGGCAGTGACACAGCTCGCAGATGAAGCCGTTGACCGTCAGAAGATGAAAACCGCACAACGGACAAAAAGCATCTTCAGCACTCACTGCCGAATCGCAGTACATGCACCTGAACCCGGAGACGAGCGATTCGTCGATACCGTTCCCGAAAACAGGTATCTTGGGAAGCCACATACAGTTATGCGTCCCGCTTTCCAGCGCGACGGGAGCATCGCACCTGATGCATGCCTTGCTGAACATAGAGCAACCTGAATGGTATGAAGCACCGCAAGTGCATGCATAGGTGAATGTCGTACCGTCAAGAGGGTTCATGCAAACTACGCAACTCCGGCTGATATCTCCTTTGACTACGACACCTTTTCGTGTTAAGAGTGACTTCATGCGCATTACTGTCATGCGGCTGTTTTCCAGAAGATCCGTCAGGAATCCAAATCTGGATGGCAAAGAACCCTGCGGGTCGCCATTCCAGTCTGCCGAAGTCACGGCCGCCTGATCATCAGACGAATAAATAATGCTACTGGGCGTTTTCGGAAACAGTTCCCAGATAGGTGCCGTCCAGAAGATAAATCCTGCCTTTCGTGAGTCGGACGAGACCCTCCTTCAATATCGGGCCAAGACCCTTGCCCTGCTTTGTGTTCACTGGAGTGCCGGTCAGGAGCGGGTTGAATGCCGGAATCACAATCATCTCGGCTGGCAGACTTCCGTATCTGCCTTCGGGATCCTCCTTTCTGAACGGTACCCGGAGCCAGCACTTCTCTACATATCTGTTGCCAAGTGAGTCGACGAATCTGACCGCAGGATGAACATGTCCCATGACCAGCAGCCTGGATTTCATAAGCTCACTGGCCGGCCAGGCATGCCCGTGGCAGTACGAGACTTCACCATCTGCAAAACCTTCAGTGCTGTGGAGCATAACACGCTGCGGCAAGGAGCGGGATATCATGCCGTCATGGTTGCCGGGGACAACATCAACCCTCTCATAATATGTCATAAGCTCGGCCATGAAAGCAGGCAGGTCGCTCCTCCTGCGCGTGTAGCCGATTGCGTGCTTCAGGTCACCGAGCATGATCAGTCTGCCTGCCCTCGATGAAATCAACTCAAGTTCTGCAAGCATCTGTTCAGATTGCTTGCCAATGAACATTCCTTTGTCTTCCAGTTCATCACTGTAACCCAGATGCAGATCCGCAATGACAACAGCTGGCTCTTTGCCGCCAATAAGGAGTGCGGGATGCCCGGCTATTGGCGCAAACGCGATGCCTATTCCTAAACCCCCCACCGCAGCCTTTCAGAAAGAGGAAGAGGCAGCCCCGCTGAAATGTTAGCAGACACAATAGATTCGATGTCGTAATGTACCCGGGTAATGGTTGCCGCTTTGCCGCGCAATATAGCAAAAGAAGCCCTTGCGTCTCCGTCTCTGGGCTGTCCGACAGAGCCTGGATTGATTACAACCGCACCGGATATTCTCTTGACGAAAGGCACATGTGTATGTCCCATTACTGTAACGTCTTTACCTGAAACGAGCGCCAGCTTCTCATCGACCTGCTCTTCATACACATACTCATCAGGGTCGAGCGGTGAGCCATGATATATTGCCAATTCATCCAGCAGTAAAGATGTTCCCAGTGATGCAATAAAATGCGCATTGTCAGGTGACAGCTGATGCTGCGTCCATCGTATTACCTCAGATGCAAGCGAGTTCATCCTGGATCCGAGGTTTGGAGAAATCGCTGCAGCATCATGATTTCCCATTATCGAGGTAATGTGCCTCTTTCTGAATTCGTCAATCACCTGGTTTGGCTGAGAATTGTAACCAACTATGTCGCCGGCACAGAGAATTTCATCCACACCCTCCATATCAATCTCCTCCAGCACCCTCATTAACGCGACGTGGTTTGAATGGATGTCCGATATTACTGCATATCTCTTCATGCCTAATCTCTCAGGTATCTTACCAGAACTTCTGGTATGCTTTCAATTACGTCCGTCGCAAGAAGACCGAATGACCTGGTCAAAAAACAGACATCCCCGGCGCTTCCATTGATGAATGCACCGAGCCTCGCTGCATCAAACGGAGAGCATCCCTTCGACAAGAGGGCAGCGACAATCCCGGTGAGCACGTCACCTGTCCCGCCCACGGTCATGCCCGGATTCCCGGTTTCGTTGAATTTGGTCCTGTTTCCGTCGGAAATTATGTCCGTCGCACCTTTCAGAAGAATTGTGACTCCAAGCTCTCTTGCCCAGGAACTTATCTGATCAGCCCTCCCTGCCAGCTCTCCGCTGATGCTTTCGCCAGTCAGCTTTTCGAACTCCTTTGCATGAGGAGTGACCACGACTCTCCTACCCTCGATAATACTGAGTTTCCGGCCCGCGACTTCGATTGCCGCTGCATCAACCACTGCCGCCCGCGGAGCCGCTTCCAGAACGCGCTCGATGAAGGAACTGGATGCATCGTCGGTGTTCATGCCCGGACCGATTACAAAGGCGCCGGATTTCTGCACCCACTCCATTGCAGTTGTAACATCTGCGGGTGAGAAATTGTCACCTGCTGTCCTGAAAGGCATCAGGTTTGGTGAAAAGCACGAGACTGCATTATAACTTCTGCCGGGAACTATTGTGTATACAAGATCTGCACCTGTCCGGTACGCAGCCATCGAGGAGAATGTTGGCGCACCGGCAAACCCGCCCCCGCCGATCACTGTGACAACACCGTTGTTGCCCTTATGCGATTCACGCCCCGGTACGGGATAGAGTACCATCTCACCCGGGCCTGTAAACTTCAACGCCCTGTCTGGTATGCCTATGTCCGCAATCTCTATCCTGCCGGAGTTGAGCTCGTTCATCCCATCCTTGGAATCATGGAATGTGACAGTAATGTCAGGATGCACGTGCACTTGTGTGGGAAAGCCGGACGGGACATCGACTGAAATTACTTTACTTCCCAGGCTGTGCATCCTGTCCATTAGAACGATCAGGGAGAGAAAATCCCCCTCCGGCGGCCCTTTAAGTCCTGAGCCGAGCAGTGCATCGACTACCACCACATCTTTCGGCTTGAAGGTGTCGATAACCTCCCTTCCGCAGACGATATCTGATATCAGCTCAAATCTCGACTTGAGCAGTTCACTCCGTGCCGACTGCCCTGGAGTGGAAAGAATCACTGTCACAGCCATCTTTCCCCTCAGATGGAACGCCGCGGCGAAACCATCCCCGCCGTTGTTTCCCGGCCCGCAGACTATAACTGCATTCCGCCTGCCTTCAGAGCTGCGCAGCACGCTTTCGGCCACTCTGCGGCCCGCATTGTCCATCAGCACGCTTACCGGTGTGCCGTAAAATTCCGAATTGCGATCCAATACCCTGAATTCACGCAGGTCCAGCATTAGCTTCAACACGCCTGTTGCTTTCAGCTCTTCCTTTTCCTCATTTCGGCAGACAGCTTCTTGAGTATTTCGCCCTTGCCCATCCTGTTGTCGACAAGGACCCTGCCTTCTCTCCTGTACCATCTCGATGGAAAGGACGCAGCCTCGTCCACCTCATGTTCTATTCCCAGCGATTTCAGCGCTTCCGACATCATCTGGACTGTGGGTGAATCTACCGCTTCTTTCTTAATTACCCTTCTGCCCTCCTTCCGTTTGAGCTTGGAATCCAGATAGGCTGGCCAGATGATCCACCTGTTCTTGACCTGCATTGTTACCGTGTTTACAATTCGCTGCCGTTAAATAATATTTTGGTATTATCTATAAATCCGGTAACGCTGCTGCGAATTGAATTTTTGAAAGGATGAATATGATGAAGCTTCAGATTGGTGTAATTGGCGGGAGCCAGCCTGACCAGGAACACAGGAAAATGGCGTACGAGGTTGGCAAACTGCTTTCGAAGGCTGGCTCTGTTGTGATTTGCGGTGGACTCACGGGAGTTATGGAAGCAGTGGCCGAGGGTGTCGAGGAGGAAGGCGGCACCTGCATAGGATTGCTTCCCGGTAACAGTCCGCTGGAAGGCAGCATCCATCTTACTGTTGCACTTCCGACCGGTATAGGCTTCGCAAGGAATTTCCTCATAGTGCGCGCCTCAGATGCGCTGATCGCAATTGACGGATCCAACGGTACACTTTCAGAGGCCGCATTTGCAATGGCTGAGGGAAAATCAGTCGTCTCCCTGGACAGTGTTGTTCTCAGCAGGCAAAAGGAGTCCGAGGGCAATTTCATAGTCGCTTCCACACCTGACGTGGCTGTAGGCATTGCACTCGAAGAGGCAATGAAGAAGAGGAACGAGTACTCTTCAGGCAAGTTTCAGCTGCGGCAGTTCGGCTGATAACAGGGTTAATTAGCCTGAATGGGAATGGACCGGCGAGCAAGATGAAGGGAAGTGATCAGGAGGCAAGCGGATTCGACCTGGCCGAGAAGGCACTCGAATTCTGTTCCGGGGCAGGAGTCAGGTACGCCAGCGCGTCTTTCAGGCGTTCGAAGCAGTTGAGTATGTTCTTCAAGAACGGATCACTCAGCGTCATTTCGCCTGTGACCGATTCTGGCATTTCTGTAAGGGTTGCGACTGCAAGTGGCGTAGGCTTTGCGGCGACCAATATACTTAACGTCCAGGGTGTCAGGAGAGCTGCGGCCGTTGCAAAGTCCATGGCGAGAGCCTGTGACGGGACAGCGGCAGATTTGAGGTCAGGCAGTGAAGAGAAAGCCAAGTGGACGGTTGAGCAGAAGATACCACTCGAAAGTGTTGAAACAAACAGCAAGATAAAGAGAATATCTGAGCTGGACAAGATCTTGGAAAAAGGCACGTCCCTGAAGAGTTACAGGCAGATCGCTTATGACGAGTCGGTGACGACAAAGTATTACACAGATACCGAGGGCACGAAAATCAGTGCGATGGACCCCAAGGTTGAACTGAATTACTTCCTTATGCTTCAGAAGGGTGCCGATTTTGAGCAGGCGCACAGACAGCTTGGTTATACCGGAGGATTCGAGGCGCTGGAGAAGCTCGGAGTCGAAGACAGGGCGAAACTCGAGGTAGAGAACCTTCAGAATATGCTTGAACACGGAAAGAGCATGAAGAGTGGAAGATATGATCTGGTCTGCGGAAGCGAGGTCACGGGAATTGCGTGCCATGAGAGCTGTGGCCATCCGATGGAGGCAGACAGGATTATGGGGAGGGAGGCGTCACAGGCAGGCAAGTCTTTTGTGACTATTTCCTCTCCCGGCGCTGTGGTTGGTTCAGAGGCAGTTACAATTGTCGATGATCCAACTCTGCCGAACAGCTTTGGTTACTACATGTACGATGATGAAGGGATAAAGGCTAGGAGACGGGTGCTCTACGACCACGGTCGCATAAATGAATTTCTGCAGAACAGGGAGAGCGGTTCAAAATCCGGTTTCGGTTCAAACGGTTCAGGCAGGGCATCTTCATATGGAGTGGAGCCGCTTGTGAGGATGGCAAATACATATCTCCTTCCAGGCGGATTCAGTGAGGACGAAATAATCGGCGATGTCCGCAACGGCATACTGCTCAACAGCTTCAACGAATGGAACATTGACGACAAGAGATACAATCAGAAGTACGTGGGAAGGGAGGCATACATGATCGAGAACGGCAGGCTGACCCATCCTGTCAGGGCTCCAGTGCTCGAGATAACCACACCTGGTTTCTGGGGCGCGGTAGAGGCAGTCGGCAGGGAGATAAGGTTTTCCGGCGGTACCTGCGGGAAGGGTGATCCGATGCAGGGAATGGAAGTGAATATGGGCGGCCCGATGATCAGGCTCAGAAACATAATGATCAAATGAGGTATGCTTATGAATACAGAAAAGTTCAAACAGATGACAGAGGACATTGTCGATTACGCGGTAACGATGGGAGCTGATGATGCCGTTGTTAATGCATACTCAACTGACACAAGGCAGATCAGATTCAGCCAGAACAGTATAGACATATTCAACAGATGGAATGAGCTGTTTTTCCATCTGTTTCTGGCAAAGAAGAGCAGGGTAGTAACCACTACAGTTAAAGGAATGGAAAATTACAAGGAAGTTGTTGAGGGCGCCATCAGGACCGCCGATGTATCTGAGCCGAGCGAAGATTACAGTGGCATCGCAAAGAGCTCAACAGCCACGAGCCACAGGAGCGAATGGAAACCGCTTCCTGACAGAAAATTGACGGAATATGTGGAGACTGCAGTGCAGAAATCAGCTGAGAGCGGTGCGCGGAGTGCGGCAGGAACGCTTTACAACGAACACGCGGATCATTATATATCATCCTCCACAGGTATCAGGAAATTTGAGAACGGCTCATCTCTTTATCTGTCAATAAGGTGCTTTGTGGATGATGGTGCGAGCGGACACTCTGTCGTCTCATCCCTCAGCAATTACGGCTTCAGGCCGGAAAAAGCGGCTGAGAAGGCCGCCTCACTTGCGAAGCTTGTCGGCAAACCTGTTCCGGGAGAGGAAGGCAGGCATGATGCTGTCCTCGATCCAATGGTTGCCGCAACTCTGGTCTCACAGGTGGGCTCAATGAGTTCTGCATTCAATGTGCTGGGAGGCTTCTCCTGTTTCGCCGGTAAGATCGGCAGGAAGGTGGCTTCAGACAGTGTAACAATAGAGGATGATGCTACCCGCACACTTGGCGGCAAGAGGTATTTTGACGATGAGGGTGTTGCGGTCAGGAAGACTGTGCTGGTTTCAAGAGGCGTGCTGAAGGGGTTTCTGCACAACACGTCCACCGCCAGGAAATTCAGGAAGAGGACTACGGGCAACGCCGGCCTTGTTTCACCCGGGGCCTTTTCACTATCAATGAATGGGGGAAGTGAATCCCACGAAAAAATGATTGAGGAACTGAGAGACGGACTCTACATCAATAATGTGTGGTACACGCGTTACCAGAACAGGAAAATCGGCAACTTCTCGACGATACCGCGTGACGCGATACTTAGAGTGAGAAAAGGGGAAATCGTCGGGTCTGTCAGGGATATCAGGATAACCGAGAACCTGATTAAATTGCTTCAGAAGGTGGATTCGGTGTCGAAGGAGAGGGAGCACATAAACTGGTGGCTCGAGTCCTATACACCAAGTACGGTGCCGTATTTGCTAGTCAGAAATCTGAACATAACGCGCTCCGCCGATACCAACTGAGAATTCAGCACGGTGGAATGGCCAGCGCAAACCGGACGCGCATATGCAGATGCAGCTCATTCACATTCTTCACGGAGGGTGAAATTCCAATTTGGTGAATGAAGAAAAGCGGCATCTCTTCAGAAACAGTGCATTTCTCGAATATTTCGGAATGAACCTTTCCTCAGGCACTTCCGGCGCTGTGGTCAATGTGGCAGTCGTCTGGTTCGTTTTCGAAATGACGCGCTCCGCGCTGGACGTTGCTGTCGTGGGATTTGCGGTTTCAATCTCCGCGGTCGTCACTACATTACCTGCGGGCGTGTGGATCGACAGGTTCGACAGAAGGCTCCTGCTCCTGGCTGCAAATGCACTGAGGGCAGTCGGCCTGTGCCTTCTGGCGTTACTGACCGCCTCCTTCGGCTTCGAGCTTTCTGCAGTGGTGATACTGGTATCAATCTGGAGCGCGGCAGGGGAACTCTACAGGTCCACCGACTATTCTGTCCTGCCCGAACTTGTTGAAGCGGATGAAGTGGCAGACGCGAACGGAGTCACACGAGCAGGTCACAGGATGCTGAGTTCCGCTTCCTATGCACTTGGGGGAGCGCTTGTTGCACTGGCAGGCATTTTATTCACGCTGCTTTACAGCGCGGCGGGTTACATGCTTGCATCCGCATTCTCCGTTCTGCTGCTGCTGAGATACAGACGCACTGCGGCGAAGGACAACGCTCCCAGGCGCAGCAGGGGAATGATGTTATCGGAAATCAGGGAAGGCATGAGGTGGCTTGTCGGACAGAGAGGGCTTTTTCAGCTCTCGCTCTCAGCTGTCGTGTTCAACTTCATGTTCGGGCTGTTTTACTACTTCATCGTTGTATATGTCGGGCTCGGTCTGAAAGCCGGGCCGCTGCTTTTCGGCCTGATACTTGCGGCAAATGTGACGGGGCAGGCGCTCGGATCACTGCTGGTGGGAAGGACAAATGCGCTCGCTCACACCGGTAAGGTGTGGCTGCTCCTCAACGGCGCGCTCACCGGTGCACTTATACTGTCCCTCGGCCTGTTTACATCCGGGACATTCGCACTGTCCGCACTGTTCCTGATGGGACTGTCAACCGGCTTTGGCGATAATGTTTGGCTCTCGTCAGCCCAGAACCTGGTGCCAAAGGAGATGAGAGGCAGGTACTTTGCAATAGACGGACTTCTGAGCTTTGCCGGCGGACCGCCCGCGGTCGCTGTCGGAGGAGTGCTGATAGCAATGTTTGGTGTATTGCGGGTTTATCTGGCAACAGGCGCAATACTGCTGGTCTCGGCACTGCTGTTTACCTCATTCGGAAGCCTCTGGAGGCTGGACGGGAGGCTTTCCCGTCGCGGACAGAATGAATACTGACGGCTAAAAGAGATGCATGCCTCTTCGCCGCGAAGGTCTGCTCAGCGGCAAGCCAGAAAAACACTAATTCTGCTCAACGAGCGTGGCGTTTATCATGCCGTGTTGTCCGGGCCTTGAAGTGATGACAGCTAGGCCGAGTTCGGTCTGAATCACTGCCCCCTTGTTCATTATGTTCCTCTGTGTATAGTTCGGATTTGCGGGGTTCTGCTTCACTGTGACAATCTTGCTCTTCTTTGTAACACCCGTTTTCCTGTCGGTCACATTCGCATAATCTCCGGCAAGAACACGTGATTTTGAATTGGCACCCTTCGTCCTGTAAACCTTTAGCCGGCTCGGGCCCAGGAATGTGAACTGCTTCTCCCTGCCAACTTCAAACCTGCGCTTCTTCCTGCTCTGAGTATATCTGCCGCCGGTCGGCTTTCTCCTAGATCGTCCGTTCCATGTAGCCATGCAATTGAATGTTGTAGCCTTTGTCGTATAAAAATCTTTTTAGGCGCTAAACAGTCAACAGCCGTCAGAAGTGGAGCAAGAAGCCGAAGCTGAGATTATGGAAAACAACCAGGTACGAAACCATGAAGCCGATGATCGTCCCGGTGTTTAACAGCGGCAGACCAGCCTGGGGCCTCCCCCTGGCAGTCAGTCGCATCAGCATCACAAAACCGATGAGGGCGCCGGCGAGTGCACTTGCCGCAACCAGCAGATCGCCTCCCAGTCCGAACGCCACAGGCGTCGACGGAAGGTTGGCGAAGAGGCTCACTGTCAGCACACCGGGAATAATCATATCTCCCAGGCCAATGTAAAGCGCCTCCCTTGGTTCATCTCCTTCCTTCACCAGCGGCCCTTTCTTCTCGAAATTGCTGAAACCGAGTTTTCTCGGGACCATCAGCATGATCGGAAGATTCAGGTCCATCGCACCTTCGGCGACGCCGAGCATGTGTTTCGTGCGGTACACTGCCACAAAGTCATAAGCCGCCATTGCGACAAGCAGGACAAAGGCTGGCAGTATTCCAAGAGAAATACCGAATATGGCAGTGATACCCGCGGCCATTATGAAGCCCCAGGTGTCAACTATATACCATTCTGGATAGAGCCAGAGCGCCACAGCAATTGCGACCATCACGCCAACAGAAAGGTAGAAGTCAAATTCAGGAAAAGACGGAAGGAGAAGTATGAAGACAGGGAAGAGCACGTAGATTGCTGAAATGGACATGATGAAAATGAATATTACACGCAGCAGGTTCCCCTTTTTCATCTTGAAAATATAGAGGAGGAGAAAAGTAAAGAGTATGAGGAACCCGACATACAGAAGGGGAATAAGCGGGTTTGTCTGGCCCTGTGCACCGAATGCCTGGTATCCGAAATACTCATACTGCGGCACGAGCAGAAGTGCGACTATTTGGACAAGCAGAAACAGCCCCGCGGTAATGGAGGCGGGAAGATAGAACGACAGGTAGCGCGTTGCTCCAGCCAATCGACAGCACCCTTCTCACTGTGGGGCAACCGTGGCAAATGCAATAGTGCCGGTGACACGGCCGATCTTCACGTTCAGCCTCTCCCCTTTCTTGGCCCCCTGGACGTAGATGATATACTTGTCTATCCTGGCGATGCCGTCTCCCCTGGAGCCGGTGTCCTCTATCATCACTTCCAGCACTGCGCCTTCCCTTACCGCAGGCCCTTCCTGGACCGCCGCGGCACGTTTGACACTTACCGGTCTCTTCGCACCACAGGCCTCGCATTCCAGGAAGTGGACGCGGCCCTCCTTGACGAGTTTCGTGTCGGGTCTGCCGCACTCGGAACATATCACATACATCTCGGTATACTCCCGTATCCTCTCAACAAGCTGGGCTGGATTTACCTTGGATTTGAAAACGACCCTCCGACCCTCGATAGTCCCGGGCGTGCCGAGCTCCCTGAGCAGGTACTGCAACAGGTGTTCCGGATCTCTCCTCACCCTTTCAGCTATGTCCATGAAATTGCGCAGTACTGAACTCTTGCCTTCCAGTATGACATCCGGCTCGGGTAGCTGGAACCTTTCCCCTGTAGAGAGCGAATCTGGTATCTCCTGTTTTGCCCTTCTGAGCAGCCTGAGATAATCTGAATTCTCTGTCAATCGAATCAATCCCTTTGCATTAATGCAGACAAGCTAGGAAAACATCATTATATAGATAATGTTGACCCGCCGGATCACATTACACCGTATTTCTGCTTCAGTGCAGCCCTTATCAGGCCAAGATGGAGTGGTGAAGGGCGGGCTGGTCTTGATTTGAACTCAGGGTGGAACTGTGAGCCGATGAAATAGTCGTTTGTGAGGAGTTCGGCAGTCTCCATCCTTCTTCCATCCTCAGATTTTCCGGCGAATCTGAGATCCTTCGAAGTGAGATCCGAAATTAGTTCAGGGTTTATCTCAAACCTGTGCCTGTGCCTTTCGTAGATGCTGGTCGCTGCGTAGAGCGTCGCCGTCTTTGAGCCGGGTTCGAGTATAACCTTGTGGGCGCCGAGTCTCATGGTGCCCCCCTTCTCAGAAACCCCTCTCTGTTCGGGGAGCAGATCTATCACAGGGTGAGGTGTATCCGGATCGAATTCCGTGCTGTTTGCGTTCTCCATGCCAAGTACGTTGCGTGCATATTCTATGACGGCACACTGGAAGCCCAGGCAAACACCGAGATACGGCTTGTTCTTCTCTCTCGCGTAGCCGGCAGCACCTATCTTCCCCTCTATACCCCTTGACCCGAAGCCTCCGGGCACCAGTATGGCGTCAGACTCCGACAGCAGTTTGTCTGCTCCCCTCTTCTCAATGTCCTCAGACTCGATGAATCTGGTGTTTACCCTGCACTCGGTTGCCGCACCGACATGGTGGAAGGCTTCTATGTGGCTGATATATGCGTCAGCAAGCTCTGTGTACTTTCCGACGATTGCAACATCCACAAAGTACTTTGGATGCTGGAGCTTCTGATAGAACTCCTGCCAGGAGCCCATTTCGGGTCTGCCTGCCGCCATGTCGAGCTTCCTGAGAACATACTCCGCAACATGCTGCTCCTCCAGCAGCATCGGAAGGCCATAAATCGAAGGAAGATTTGGGGCACTTACCACCGCTTCAACGGGCACATTACAGAACAGGGATATCTTGCGCTTTATGTCAGGATCAATCTCCCGTTCGGCTCTTGCTATTATCAGGTCGGGGTCAATGCCTATCGCCCTCAGCTCCCTTACGGAGTGCTGGGTCGGCTTTGTCTTCTGCTCGCCCACTGAACCCACTTCGGGCACGAGCGTGGTATGCATGAAAAGGCACTGCCTGTGGCCGTTTCTGCCACCCATTTCCATGCTGAGTTGTCTGACAGCCTCCAGGAAAGGCATGGACTCGATGTCGCCCACCGTTCCACCCAGCTCGACTATTGCAATATCCGCACCGGAAGACTCGGCAGTGGCGACTATCCTCATTTTGATTTCATTGGTGATGTGCGGTATTATCTGAACCGTCTTGCCGAGATAGACGCCGTCCCTCTCCTTGCTAATCACTGCCTGGTAAATTTTCCCAGTCGTGATATTGTGTTCCCGGGAGAGATTCACATCCAGAAAGCGCTCGTAAGTGCCCAGATCAAGGTCCACCTCTCCGCCGTCATCCATGACGAACACTTCACCATGTTCGAAAGGGTTCATTGTGCCGGCATCTATGTTCAGATACGGATCTATCTTGATCGCAGTGACGCGAAATCCCCTCGCAACAAGCAGTCTGCCAAGTGCGGCAGCCGTGGTTCCCTTTCCGAGACCGGAAATGACACCACCCGTGACAAAAATATAGTTCATCAGTTCACGGGATCTGAGCATTAGACAAGTCAGTATTTCAAACTTATGTCTTGGAAGCGCTGCAAACCACTACGTGTGGATATGCAGTCACGATACATTGGAAGCTGGAAAAAGACTGCCTTGTGTAGCTGAAAGGGCATTGAGGTTGAGCAGACATGCCCGCCTCATGGAATCCGCGAGCCCGATCCTTGTTCCTTTCCCGAGGCGTTGTTCCTTTCCCTCTTCTGCGCATAGGCGTTGCGGCCAACGCAAAGCGGCCGATCCTGGTCAAGTTTGAGATCCCCTACTTCACCATCTCTGGGTTCCAGGTATGTCGAGGGAGCGGATTCCCCGCACAATGTAGTTCAGGTGCTGTGATCGTAGTTGAGTCATCGTCATCAACCATCCTCAACCTCATTACCCTCCTGATCATCGTTCACCATCCTCATCATCATCACCACCACGAGCAGCAGCA
>JAJYOM010000168.1 GCA_021796175.1 Thermoplasmata archaeon | reverse complement strand
GGTTGAGTTCCCGCCCTGTCCTCCAACCATTTCGAGAATATGTGATACTGGTATTTTCCAGTCTCAATCACCGCCTGCAGGTAGGACGTCACGACATCATATCTATAGCCAACTCCCCCCCCCCCCACCGGTGGAGGTGTATAACACACAGATAGCTGATCATTCCACTATCAGCCCCGGGCATATCCGGTCTTATAGCTCAGGCAACCGGCCCGCCAACGTACCAGCAACAACAGAGGACAAATGCTCATTTCTTCGGCTTTGAACCTGCTGGCGCGCTGAGTTTCCTGCCAACCGGAAGCGTTGAAGATGATACCACCATAGAGCGGAACTGCGTGGATGGCAATCCGCCTGCATCCAGTGAATCGACGCCATTGAACTCAGCCAGCCTCCAAATTGCGAGTCCGAGCGAGCTGGCAAAATCACTGTCCCTGATATCGTCTTCCGACTCTGGCCAGAAGCCCAGAATCCGAAGTGTACCGCTACTGTGATCGGCACGCATGTCGATACGTGCCCTTAGCCTGTCACCGTGCAGGACTGGCAGTGTGTAGTATCCCCACTCCCTGTCAGGGGCCCGCACATACACCTCCCACCTGTAGCGGAAACCAAAGAGGCTACGGGACCTTCCACGGGCAGTGACAGTTTCGAGTGGCGCAAGGAACACAGTTTCGGTGGCATCCCTTCTGCTGTTTTTCCATTCTACAGGAGGCGTACAGGAGGCTACAGCTGATAATTCTGCTGCTGTTTCGGCGAGAATGTAGCCTGGCCCCTTCCATCCACGCACACTCACTTCAGCAACTGTGCCGTCGCGTACCAGTCTTCGCAGCTTCCGGACAACATGCTCCTTTTTCACTTTTCCGAAAGAGCAGGTCCTTATGGCTGAGTATGCCTCGGTCTGGTTTGATGCACCGTAAAGCTTGAAACGCTGCTTAATCAGCTGCTCCTCAGCCTCGTCCGCCGGGGCGGCATCAGGAATTCGGCCGATGACACGGTCTGTAAGATCGTAGAGCTTTTCACTTCGCCGGCGTCCTGATATCATCAGGTCGCCATGCAGCCAGAGGAAGTAAAGGGCGATGCCTGTGTCCTTCCTTGCGACGTAGCTGTCAACTTTCCTGTTTCCCTTGAAGTCGCGATTGCCCATTGGACCATTCCGTTCTATGGATCGAAGTACCTCATCGATGGAGCTGCTGTATCTGCGTGAAATGGAGGACCAGTCTGACCCGCTGCCAAACAGCTCCATCCTTGCCCTCATGAACCTGAACTGGCTTACAGGATAAACGAAGAGTGTGGCTCCCCACTCGAACGCAGTATGCCTGTTGTACAGGGCGTCCTGGAGATGCTCTGGTCTGTAACCGTCGATCCTTCCGTGCAGCGCCAGATCATGATTTCTGCCGACTGCGTTCAGTGGATCGACCTGAATTCGGCATAAATTTTCGAGTGCCGCTTCCAGATCTTCGCGCCCGGACCATCTCCTTCCGGGCCATAGACCCTGCCGGCCGAGTATGAATCTCAATGTGGCCTGCATATCGGCGGAGATGGCGGCTTTTTCCATGGGATGACCGATTTTTGATTACGATATTTAACGTTATCACCCGGCTGATCGTAGTCTGGACCAATGAGGTGCAGATGGCATGCTTAATCATACCTCATGATATTGTCTGAGGCGATGATAATTCCAGTAAGAACCGGCTGCATGGGCTGGTCGTACGCGGATTGGGTGGGACCGTTCTACCCGAAAGGTACCCGGCCTGCGGATTATCTGCGGCTTTACAGTCAGGTCTTTGACACTGTGGAGGTGGACTCCTCTTTCTACGGGATGCCTGGCGAGGATATGATAAGGCAGTGGAAAGACAGGACACAGGATGACTTCCTGTTCACGCTGAAGATGCCAAAGGAATTCACACATGAGTGCAAACTGCGGGTAGACGGCAGGAAGCTCGCTGAGTTTGAAAGAAGGGCAATGGGTTTGAAAAGCAAACTGGCGTGTGTCCTGTTGCTTCTGTCCCCTTCGGCGAGATACGAAGACATGATTGAAGACCTTAAACACATCGCGGAAATACTTGATGAGAGGGTAAGATACGCAATTGAGTTCCGTAACATATCCTGGTTCAGACATGAGGTGTATGACCTCCTGAGGGAGAAGAACATTTCACTGACATGGTCTGCAAACATGTATGTTGACACGCCGCCTGTAATGACTTCTGACTCCGTCTATCTCAGATTCATAGGTGACAGAAGGATAACAAGTTTTGATCGAGTTCAGAGAGACAGGACTGGAGAACTCAAAGAGTGGAATGATAGGTTGAAAACAGTGATTGAACAAGGACGTGCAAGGCGTGCGTTTGTCTTTTCAAACAATCATTTCGCCGGATTTGCCCCTGAAACGATATTCACATTCAGAAAACTCGCGGGTCTGGAAGTGAAGGAATGGAGAAGGGCAATGATGGGGATGAGATTCAATGAAGGGAGCAGACAGACAAGCCTTGACGGGATCGAAGATCCTGCAGATCACGCAGGGGAGTAGTGAATTTCGGTCGTGAATGCGGCCGTTACACCAACCCGGCCATGAGTGAAACGAGCAGACAGGAAAACGTAGCTTAACCAGATTTGTGCATCTGCACCTTTGACCTGAACCCACCAGGAGTTGCCTCACATACATCTTCTCCCTGCTGCATCACTGGCGATGCCCCAGGTGGCGTCATGAGTGAGTCCGCGCATACACTGCAACCGCGATTTGATTGCATTTGACAGCTGTTGAAACGGACAGACCTGCGGAAATGCCCAGAATATGAGGAGGGGCATCAACTGTTCAGTTCGAATCAACAGAACAAGTGCAATGAGGCTATTAAGACGTTAGAGCAATACGGCCAATTATGTATTCAACAAAGACAAAGAGGGTATCTGAGAGCGCCTCCCACATCGCAAGAGTTATGATGCCCACGGATGCAAACATAGCTGGGAATGTGTTCGGTGGGACTATTCTGAAGATGATCGATGAAGTTTCCGGTCTGGTTGCTGTAAGGCACTGCAACTCGAACGTTGTCACTGCTTCAATTGAGCACATGGATTTCCTGTGGCCGGTGCATATTGGCGACCTGCTCTCCATGGACGCGAAACTTACTTACGTCGGCAGGAGCTCAATGGAAGTAATGGTAAGCGTTACATCGGAAGATCTGGTATCAGGGGACAAGCATTATGCCGGCGATTCCGTCGTAACACTTGTGGCACTCGACAGGGATGGGCATCCAACTGAGGTTCCAAGAATCCTTCTGGAGACAGATGAAGAAAGGAAACTCTCTGCAGAAGGAGAGCAGAGAAGAAAGCTGAGAGAACAGAGGAATCTGAATAGAAGCGGCTGAAGATTGACGGACCGCGGCGTTGCCATCTGGTCGGGAAAATACATGAGTGAAGACGGGTTTGACGAAAGGCAGTATCTGAGAATACTGACTTCAGGAAGTGAAGATGCACTTCAGTCTGCAGTGGTCGCATTCTCCGCCTTCGGTTACAGAAAAAACATGGAACTGATCGCTGAAACAG
>JAJYOM010000167.1 GCA_021796175.1 Thermoplasmata archaeon | reverse complement strand
TGGCAATCGGAACGAAGGAGAGGGAAGAGTGCCTGGAAACATACAGGGAATTTGTAAGGATGCCGTCAATATCCGCATCAGTCAGGAGCATAGGGGAGACAGCATCGTATCTGAAGGATCTGATGGAAGAGATGCACCTTTCGCCTGAGATTATGAAGACCGGGGGCAATCCTGTTGTAACCGGAGAGCACAATGCGCACGCGAAGCACACGCTTCTGGTCTACAACCATTATGACGTGCAGCCGGTGGACCCTTTGAATGAATGGGAGGACGACCCCTTCTCTGCAAAAGTGAGGGATGGCAGGCTGTACGGCAGGGGCTCATCAGACAACAAGGGAACGCTTATGGCCCGGCTCTTCGGAATACAGAAGCTGCTCAAAGACGGGAAGCTGAAACTGAACCTGAAATTCCTGTTCGAGGGCGAGGAAGAGATTGGGAGCCCCAACCTCGACAAATTCGCGCACAAGCACAGGGACAGGTTCAGGGCCAATTCGGTTATAATGGAGGGCAGTCAAATCGACGCCAGAGGAAGGCCAACTGTAACACTAGGCGTCAAGGGACTCCTGTATGTCCAGCTTGAGGATGAAACAGGCAAGAATGACCTCCACTCTTCGCTGGCAGCAGTCGCACCGAATGCCGCCTGGAATGTTGTAAGGGCACTGAACTCAATCTATGATGGCGGAAGGGTGCTGTTTGACGGCTTCTACGATGATGTCAGGAAGCTTACCAAGGAGGAGCAAAGGCTATTGCGGGAATATCCTGCCGATCCGGAGGAAATGACACAGTCATATGGTGTGAAAAAGCTGAGGTATGAAACAAAGGATGAGCTTGCGAAGGCCCTTCTGGCCGAACCAACCTGCAACATAGACGGCATGCTTTCAGGCTACTCCGGCGAAGGCCCCAAGACAGTGACGCCAAGGAAGGCGATGGCGAAGGTGGACTTCAGGCTGGTTCCAGACCAGGATCCTGGCAAACTTTATGAGAGTCTCAGAAAGCACCTGTCGGCGACAGGATTCCAGGGCAAGATATCCGAATTCGGCCTCGAGCATCCGGTGAGGACATCAGCGGGCAGCAGGCTTGCAAAAGCAATGATATCTTCAGCCCGCAAAACATACAGCACGAAGCCTGTCGTACTGATAAACGGTGCAGGCACCCAGCCAATGGGTGTTTTCACCAGAACAATCGGAATACCGGAAGGTGTCAGTGCAATCGGCGTGGGGGACAACAGGTCAAAGGCGCATGCGCCAAACGAGAGCGTCAACGTTGAGTATTTCTACAAGGCAATTGAGCACACCTGCAATTTCATGGTCGAACTGGGCGGGAAATGACGGGAACCACCGCCCAGTGGGTCAGCCCTTCCTTGCTTCGACCACAATCCCGTCTCTGACAGTGGGGACAGCATCGAACAAGTTGAGTCTGGTACAGAACTCAAGATCCGGCTCGTCTCCAACCTCTATTATCTTCGCGGCAGACTTGGTGTTGCGCAGCATGGGCAGGAAGTCCTCCTTCCTGACGCCCCTGAATGAAAGATATGCGGAAGCGGCCACCTCGCTCAGCTTCGTCTGGCAGCCGGCCAATACAATCTCGTTTATCAGTGCACCGGCGCCAAGCTCGTCCTCAAGCGCGTAAATCTTGTCGACATAACCGCTCGCAACGATGGTCAGCCTCTCGTCCCTTCCTGCGTTCCGGGCAGTTATGTACGAACCGACAGCCTTCGCGTTGAGGAAGGATGAGGTGAAAATTGTGTAACGTGCGTTCTGCTCCTTCTTGACCCTGACCGCCTTGGAGATTGCCTGAGTACCTGCGGAACTCCTGTGAACAACTGTCCTGCCTGAAAAGTCGACACCGCTGCTGTTCTCGTATATTTTCGTCGGTGAGTTGCCGAACGAGAAACCGGGAGGCATCCGGCCCCTGTCTTCGCCTACAACGATATAGTCCGGGTGCCTTTCCTTCAGCTCAAGTGCCTCCTCCACGAGTGCCACGGGTATTATTCTTGAGGCGCCAGCGTGGAGCAGTGTGGGTATTATGCTCGTCGCCCTGAAAGCATCCACTATCACCAGATATTCGCTCATCCTGGAAACGATCGCACTTCCTGAATACCACTTCATGTCTATTGTCAGCGTCATAACATCACCTTTTTCTCCGGCTCTCCATTCTGGAGATATCGCCTGGAGCAAAGGAACCTTCCTCGGTTATAATAGAAGTGACATAGCGGGAAGGCGTGACATCGAATACGGGATTTCTTGCCTTTTCGGATGCGCCGGCAATCCTGACATCCCTGAAGGATGTTATCTCATCCTCCCCCCTCTCCTCAATCTTAATGGCATTGCCATCCTTTATTGAGAAATCGAATGTGGAAACAGGGGCTGCGACATAGAAAGGCACACCGTTCTCCTTCGCAACCACTGCCTTCTCGTAAGTGCCTATCTTGTTGGCGAAATCACCGTTTGCAGCAATCCTGTCTGCGCCCACGATGACGCAATCCACGTCACTTTTCAGGAAGTGGCCCGCAGCGTTGTCTGCAATTATGGCATGCGGTATGGCTTCGTTTGTGAGCTCCCATGCAGTAAGTCTAGTTCCCTGCAGCCAGGGCCGTGTCTCGTCAACATAGACAAACAGCTTCTTCCCCTGGTTCCTGGCAGCACGAATCGGCGCGAGCGCGGTTCCGAAATCGACGGTTGCAAGTGCGCCCGCATTGCAGTGAGTGAGAATTGAATCGCCGTCCTTTATGTATCTTGCTCCATTCTCGCCAATCCTCCTGCATCTTTCCACTATGTCGGCAGTGTACTTCCCGGCAGCCTCAACTGGACCAAGCTGCGGGCCCATTTCAACCATCCAGTTCACGGCATAGAAGAGGTCGTGGGCAGTTGGCCTTGTGGCCCGGAGTGCTTCTGCCGCCCTGCCGGTGTCTTCACCGGAGGACATGGCGAGTGCCATGCCGTAGGCTGCCGCGCATCCAATTGCAGGTGCCCCGCGCACCACCATTTCCCTTATGGCGAGGGCAACATCCGAATAGCTCCCGGCGTCATATATTTCAAGCTTTTCCGGAAGTTTCCTCTGGTCAATGAAGCGGACCTTTCCGGAATCGTACCAGACTGCGACCATTTCCTCTGGTTTGTCATCGACAATTACCCGCATCTGCTAACCTGCCAGCAGCAAAATTCAGAGAAGCCTTATTACTTTTTTGAGCCTTGACGGCGAAACTGCACGCTTCATGGTTGAAATAAGATTCCTGTAGTAGGAGAGCTGCTTCTTTGCGTCAACCAGTGAGTTCTTGAGCTCTGATTCGCTGAGCTCCAGTTCGGCAAGTTCAGCCTTCAACCTCTCGATTTCGCTCATGATGCTTTTTCGCCGGTGAGCTGTGCGGACTACTGTGGCCATTTTATCACATTCCTCTCCCGGTCGAGCTGTCTGCTTCGCCAAGTCTCTCCTCGTCAAGCGCACTCAATGTCAGTTCAAGCGACCTCAATTCCTCCCTGAGGCTGGTCTTTCTAGTCTGAACTTCCTTTAACCTTGCCTCGATCGTCGATGTGGTCTGTTCCCATCGG
>JAJYOM010000166.1 GCA_021796175.1 Thermoplasmata archaeon | reverse complement strand
TACTGAAGGGTGGTTTCCTGTTCAGGTCCAGGGATGACAGAAGGTCATGGAAGGCTTCTGGCCCCTTTTTCAAGGGAATACAGGTTTTTCATATGACATATGACAGGCGGACAGGAGCGCTTCTTGCTGCTATCAATTCTTACCAGTGGGGGCCGACAATAGCCATCAGCTACGATATGGGGAAGACGTGGAAGAACAGCACACATCCGCCACGTTTTACCAAGGAGTCCGGTCTTTCAGTCGAACAGGTTTGGCATGTGGAACCGGGACTTGAAGACAGACCGGATGAAATTTACCTCGGTGTTGAACCTGCCTGCCTTTTTGTCAGCCATGACTCGGGTGATTCTTGGGATGTGGACGTCAGCATGATGAACCACAAGACAAGAAAGAAGTGGTCACCCGGCAATGGGGGCCTTTGCCTTCACACAATTCTCAAAGACAAGCGCAGTCACGACAGGCTGCATGTTGGCATATCAGCTGTCGGCACACTCTACACCGAAAATAGAGGCGGCGCCTGGGAATTCCAGAACAAACATGTCCTCGCAGATTTCTTTCCGGAAGCTGAGAAATACCCCGAATACGGACAGTGCGTACACAAGATTGTGCGGAGAGGAGATCGGCCGGACACACTTTTCCAGCAGAATCACTGCGGTGTTTTCAGGAGTGACGACAATGGCAGGGACTGGGTGAATATAACAGGCAATCTCCCATCTAGATTCGGTTTTCCAATTGCAATAGACAGCGGATCTAAACCACGTGTATATGTTGCACCCCTCGAGGGGGACTTCGCACGCATTCCTGTGGGCGGCAGGTTCAGTGTCTGGGCAAGCGACAACAACGGGAGGGAATGGTTCCCGCTGAACCGCGGCATACCGAAGTTTTCATTCTACGATGTGCTCAGGGAGGGTTTGAAATCTGACGGTATGGAACCGGGTGGCGTGTACTTCGGCACAACAACTGGTCAGCTCTATTCAAGCAGGAACAGGGGAGAGAGCTGGTCATGCGTCAGTGACGGACTGCCGCCTGTATTCTCTGTCGAGGCAAGCGCATCCTGATGGTTTGGGTCAAATTATCTTGGAGAAAACCTGGTCCACCCAGTCCATGAATTCCGGGCTCTTCCTGTCACGGGGTCTCGGCAGGTCAATCGTCATGTCGCTTACCATTCTCCCGGGCCTCTGACTTATGATAATCACCCGATCGGCCATATAGACCGCTTCCTCGAGGTTGTGGGTTACCATAAGCACGGCCGACGGCGGGAATTCATCGTTGTGCCAGAGAGTAAGCAGTTCGTCCCTGAGTCCCTGGGCTGTCAGCACATCAAGCGCAGAAAACGGCTCGTCCATGCAGAGCAGATCAGGCATGACAGCGAGGCTGCGGGCGATGCCCACCCGCTGCTTCATGCCCCCTGAGAGCTCCTTGGGATAAGCATCCTCGAAACCATTCAGTCCCACGATGTCGATATACCTCTCCGTCAGTTTCGACCTCTCCCCCTTCGGAATGTTCTTCGCCTCGAGGCCAACGCTTACGTTTTCGGTCACTGTCAGCCATGGAAAGAGCGCAAAGGACTGGAACACCATGGAGACAACAACCTCCCGGCCCGCCTGTTTACCCTGGAAAGAAACATTGCCTGAAGTAGGTTTTTCGAGTCCTGCAACTATCCTGAGCAGCGTGCTCTTTCCCGAGCCCGAGGGCCCAACAACACAGACAAACTGGTTGTCGTCCACAACGAAGCTTATGTTCTCGAGTATCGGGAATGGATTCCCGTTTACTGTAAGCGTCTTTGAAAGTCCGCTCACATTCAGGAGGGGCGTTTCAATTCCCCCAGTATTGCGCTCTATTTTTCTGTATCTGCAAGTTCAGCTGGAAACACATTGTTTCAGCTCACCCCTTCAAGCTTGTATTTCTTCTCCGCGAGCGACTGCAGCCTGCGCCAGAAAAGTCTGTTTATTGCCACAACCACAACCACCATGGTGACCAGCGAGAGTACCAGCAGGCCAATGTCCTCAGGCTTGGCATATGATGCCCTGTCTATGAGATATCCTATTCCAAGAACATAATAAGGGCTGCCGCCTGTCAGCGATGGAACATATTCCGAAACTATCAGCGCATTCCATCCGCCACCGAACGCTGTTATGCTGCCTGTCATGAGAGAGGGGAAAATGGCAGGAAGAATGACCTTTCTGATATAGAGCCATCCCCTGAGGCCGTAACTGTGAGCTGCGTCCTTCAGCTCTGCGGGTATCGATTTCAGCCCGGCCACCACATTGAAGAACACATACCAGAGCATTCCTGTGACCAGCAGCAGGACAGATGGTATGTTCAGGCCGTGCGTCACACCTATGAGTCCGACGACTATTATCGGGAATATTGCAGTTGCAGGCACCGAAGCGACCACCTCCGCTGCCGGCATAACCAGCCTGCTCAGCCTGCCGTTTCTCACCGCGATCATTGCAAGCGGCAATGCAATTGCAACTGAAATCAAATATGCGGATATCAGCCTGAGCAGCGAAAGTGCAAGCGCGAGAGGCATCAGTGAAGCGTATTTCCTTCCTGCCGATGAAAAGAAGGAGACTATTGACAGCGACGCTGCAGCAATGCCGACGATGAGCAGTGCGGCCAGCAGACCGCCAAGCATTATACCGGCTATCTTCCAGTATCTCCCTGTCCGGCGAACCAGCTCCGCGGCGGAGTGACCGGCATGGTTTAGCCTGCCCACGATGTAATCATACCCCTTCGACATAGTCTTCCTGGTCCTCGGCAGCGTCGGCAGCCAAGCAAGGTAACCCATTATAGGGAATGTGCGGACTGTCCCCTGCCTCCCCCTTCCCTCCTCCGCCGTGAATTCATACCTGTACTTCTCTGCCCATGAGGACAGAGGTCTCCATATCAGAACGTCCATGGCAACAATTATCGCCACCAGGAAGAAGAAACCCTCAAGCAGGAGCTGTATGTTTCCCAGCCCCGCGGAAAAGTAGAGAAGTGAGCCGATTCCCGGCAGCACCTGACCTCCACCCTGGGCTGTGACGATATACTCTGCAGGTATGAGGAAATACCATCCCCCGGCCCAGGAGAGCATGCTGTTGTAGACGAGCTTTGGAATCATTGAAGGGAAGAGAAGTGTCCTGAATTTCTTCCAGCCAGTCAGCCCGTACACACTTGAAGCATCAACCAGTTCTCCCGGTATTTCCCTCAGTGAGTCATAGACGCCGAAAGTCATGTTCCATGCCATGCTGGTGAAAATGAGGAAGATGGAAGCCATTTCCCACCCCGCAGCCTTGAACGGGATAATTGCAACAAAGAGCAGTATTGCGAATGGAAAGAAGCCCAGGATTGGAACAGACTGCAGTATGTCTAGCAGTGGTTGCAGGACCTTTTCAGTCGACCTGTTCGCGTACATTGAGTAGCCGTATACAATTGAGAAGATGACTGAGAGCAGATATGCGCTGCTCATCCTCAGCATACTCCTGAACGCGTCGTAGGGTATGGCGTAGGCGGAGATCACTCCGTGTAAAGTGCTCATGTAACCGGACAGTGCTATAACTGCTACCATGAAGCAGAGAATTACAACAGCTGCCAGCACA
>JAJYOM010000165.1 GCA_021796175.1 Thermoplasmata archaeon | reverse complement strand
AATAGCTTGGAAGAAGAACTCAGCACATTCGAGAATTTCGTCCGTGGAAGTGGAAAGTATGTAGATGACATACATCTTCCCGGCATGCTTCACATGGTTGTAATACGCAGCCCCTACCCGAGGGCAAGGATTTTGAGTGTAAAGGGAGGGCTGAACGGAAATGAACTGAAAGGCGGAGTGGAATCTGTGGGTGAGGGCGCGACTGCCGCGGCTTCCGAAACGGTGGAGCCGATATTCGCGACCACTTCGGCGAACTACGCGGGCCAGCCAGTGGCCGCTGTGTTCGGAGATGACCTTTACAGGGCTCAGGATCTAATTGATTCGGTGGACATAGATTACGAGCCTTTGAAGCCCGTTATGAGCATAGATGAGGCACTTCGGGCGCCACCGATTTACTCCAGCCTCAGGTCAAACATAATGTCGGACAGGTGGAGGGGAAAGGAGTTTGAGCTGAAGAATGCACCCGTTGTTCTAGAAGATGAGTTCTTCAACAGGCGAGTTGCAACCAACCCGATAGAGCCGAGATGTCTTGTGGCCCAGAGCGTCGGTTCTAAGCTGACTGTCTGGATATCGACACAGTCCGCGCACTCGATAAAGGAAGGCATTGTGGGCAGCCTGAACATGAAGCCCGATGATGTCAGGGTGATTCAGGCAGATACAGGAGGGGGATTCGGCCTGAAAGGGGGCATGTACACAGAATATCTGATTGCAGCATACGCTGCAATGAAATACAAGCGGCCGGTCAAGTGGATTGAAACAAGGAGGGAGCACCTGCTGGCAAGCAGGCCCGGGAGGGGTGTGAAAGGGAAGATGAAATTGTATGCCGACCGCTCGGGCAGGGTCCTTGGACTCAACGGAGAGGTCATTGTGGAGGGCGGCGCATTCTCAGGCGGAATGGGAGAGTTTGCGTCAAACTTCATAGCAATGCAGGCAACCGGGCCATATCACTTCGAAAACGCACACGTTAGGGCTATGAGCGTCTTCACCAACAAAGTGCCTCTCGGTCCGTACAGAGGGGCAGGAAGACCTGAAGCCGCGTTCTTCATCGAACGGATGATGGACTTGCTTGCCGATGAACTCAAGATGGATGCAGGCGAGCTCAGGCTGAAAAATGCGACAACGGAACTTTACAAGTCGCCCACCGGCCTGGAATTTGAGGCATCACGGCCATTCATTGAGAAGGCGCTGAAGGTACTCCGCTACACTGAAAAGACCATGGATGAGAGGGCCGGATTCGCCTGCTTTGTCCTGGTGCCTGCCCTTCAGCCCGGGGAGACATGCCGCATCATAGTCAGTGATAAGAAGGTCAGGGTGTGGATGGGTGGAAATACACACGGCCAGGCGCATGACGTCTTCATCAGGACGCTGCTGGAGGAGGAGCTTGGCGTGAAGGAGGATGACATAGTCATCGAGCGCGGAGACACAGACATGCTTGAGGAGGGCGTTGGAGCCTGGGGAAGCAGGACAGCAATGGTCGGTGGAGCGGCCGTTGTATCTGTTGCAAGGAAGATCAGGGATCAGATAGAGAAGGAGTTCGGCAAGTATTCACCTGAACTACTGCTGTCCAATCAGTTCGATGTATACAACTATGAAAAGCAGAAGGGCTCCCTCAACTCCCTTGGTGCCAATCTGGCTACAGTTGGCATAGATGATCTTGGCACTGTTACCGTGAAAGAAGTCAACTCATATTATGATGTGGGAAGAGCGCTCAATATGGCCATGGTCAGGGGACAGATAATCGGCGGCGCCGTGCAGGGAATTGGCCAGACACTCTCCGAGGAGCTGGCTTATGGTGAAGACGGTCAGCTTCTTACTGCCAGCATTTCCGATGCCGGTCTGCAGACAGCCGAATTCATACCCAGGTTCGATATCAGGCTTGCCGAAACAAGGTCTGTCCTTCCTCACGGCGCAAAGGGACTTGGCGAGGCACCGACGATTGGTGTCCCTGCGGCGCTTGTCAGGGCGATTGAAAAAGTATCCGGGAGAAGAGTCAGGGAGACGCCTGTCAGGCCAGAGCTGCTGCTTGGCCTGTGACATCTCAACCAAGAGAGATTGGAGAATAAGTGTAAGAACACCGTTTGTGTTAGATTTTTTATATGCGATCCATTGTAATCAGCCTAAGCAGGAAGGTTTGAGACTTATGCAGGCTGGCCAGCGCATGATCATGTCAAGGACGCCCCTCAGGGTAAGCTTTGTCGGCGGGGGGACTGACATCAGGGAATATTACTCCGTACACGGTGGAGCCGTTGTTTCAGCTGCCATCAACAAGTATATACACATAATTGTAAACAAGAAATTCGACAGCAAGATCAGGGTATCGTATTCAAAGACGGAGATTGTTTCCAGTCCGGACGAATTGACCCATCCGCTTGTGCGGGAGGCGCTCAAACTCCTCGACATCACAAAGGCAATAGAAATACTGAGCATTTCTGACATACCTTCGGAGGGAACCGGGCTGGGTTCATCGAGCAGTTTTACCGTTGGCCTGTTGAACGCACTGCATGCATGGCTGGGGGAGCATGCATCTGCAAAGCAGCTGGCTGAAGAGGCCTGCAGGATCGAGAGAGACATAGTCAGGGATCCGGGCGGAAAACAGGATCAGTACATAGCAGCATTCGGCGGTCTTCGCCTGTTTGAATTCCAGCCTGATGATGAAGTCAGGGTAAACTATGTTCTGATGGCGGATGGCGGAAGGAAGCAGCTTGACGACAGCCTCATGCTCCTCTATACAGGTCTGACCAGAAGCTCATCGGAGATACTAAAAGGGCAGATAAGCGGCATGAATGACAGGCTTGAGTATTACACAGCAATAAAGGAAATGGCGTACTCCTGCTTCAAGTCACTGGAAAAGTCTGACATAGAAGGAGCAGGAAGACTTCTGGACGAAGGCTGGAAGTTCAAGAAGAGGCTCGGCAACGGCATCACCAACCAGCACATCGATGAAATCTACGACAGGGCGAAAAAAGCAGGCGCATACGGTGGCAAGATTACAGGCGCTGGCGGAGGTGGTTTTCTGCTGCTGCTGGTCGACCCTGACAAGAAGGAAAGGATAAGGAAGGATCTGTCAAGTCTGGTGGAGCAGAGAATAAATGTCGAAGCATACGGAAGCAGGATAGTTTATGTGGGAGAATGACCCGCCGCTTCTGTAAAAACCACGGTCTAGGGCATATCAGGCATAACCGGATTGGTTACTTATTTAGAGCAGTGCATCATCATGAATTATGATACGACGGCAAAACAGCCGCGAGGACAGTTGAAATAGAGATTCGGGATCGCGCCACATGTTATCATCAAACTGAATGGAGAAACCGGATGACAAAAAGGACGATTAGCGAATTGCAGAGGGCCGAAGAGAAGTATCAGGCACTTATCAACAAGAGAAATGCGCTGAACGATGAGGCAAACGAGATCCGAAAGACAAGGGACATGCTCAATGACCAGCGAAAGCAGTTCCTTGACGAAGTTTACAATATAAAAAGGAAGAAGGACGCAAAAGCCTCAGAGATGAAGGAGCACAAGGCAAAGCGCAATGATCTCAACAAGAAGGCAAAAGAGCTGATACTGCTCAAGAGGGAGCTGCACAAGCATTCGCCCGACAG
>JAJYOM010000164.1 GCA_021796175.1 Thermoplasmata archaeon | reverse complement strand
ATCCCCGAGGCACCAGCTGCCTATGTTCTGCGTTGTGAATAGCATGGCGCCGGCGATCTCGAGGGGAAAATATCTCGGCTGTGAAATCAGGTGCAGGAAATAAAGGAAGAAGAAGGGCAGCAGGATTGGCACGGCCACTGCAATGGGGTTGCGTGCAATCCAGCGCCAGCCTATGAGCGCGAATGCGGGAAAGATCCTGCCCCTGCGTATATCGGCGATCATTTTCCCGTCGACTTCCTTCATATTATCCCTCTCTTGCCGTGCGGCGCGCCACGTAAATACCGAAGACGATGAAAACTAAGGCCTCAACCGCTAGAGAGCCTGCCCCGAGGAACACTTCATTGGGCGAAAGGGCAGCCATTCCCGCTGCCTTCTCAATCAGTGCAACGGATGAACTCGTGGGGACGAGAAGGGCAATCGGACGCAGTGAAGCCTGGAAATATCGCAGCGGATAGAAGACGGGCGGTAGAATGCCGAAGAGATTCGTGAGCAGACTCGAATAGGGCCAGATGGTCCTCATGTCCTTGAACACAGTGGATACACAGTAGCCCATGGATGAGGAGAAAGCCCACACCGCCAGGAGGGTCAACAGAAGTGTGAGCGCTGCGAGAGCGTTAAGCGGATGCAGGAACTCCAGTAACGCCAGAAGGATTAACATCGGAGGCAAGTATGCAAGCAGGATACCCAGCGACATGCCGACGAAGTAAGACTCCGGGGACATCGGGCTGGCGTGGTAGAGTTCGTTGAGCTTGTGGTCCACGCGTATGTAGGCCGCTTCATTGAGCACACGCTGACCCACGAGGAATGCAGAGTAGGACAGGGCTCCAATGAGTGCGAAGGAGAGGAGGGCCGGTGCCCAGACCCAGACAAACACAAGGAGCGCTGCCTGGACGAGTAAACCTGTGACGACCGCGAGCCATTCGTGTATCTGGACGCGGGTTTCAGTGGCCATGAAACTCCACATACCTGCCCACCTGACTTCCAGATCCGTGTTATCACCCCGCTTCCTCATCGATAGACCGGCCGACAATCTTGAGGAACGCTTCTTCAAGTGTCACCGGCCCCACTGTCGCTGTGAGACCTGCGCGCATGGCCGTGGCCATAATCTCGTTTATCTGCTCGGGGTGCGTGATGAGGTGGACGGTCCCGCCATCCGAAACGATTTCACCAAATGCAGAGAGCTGTTCTTTCAGCGCTTCCCCGTTTGCTACCGAAACCTTGAGCGTGCCGCCGACCTGCTGCTTGATGGCGTCGGCAGTCCCCTCGACCAGAACGCGGCCGCCGTCGATGACATAGAGGCGCTGTGACAGCGCTTCAGCCTCGTCGAGGTAATGTGTCGTAAGCAGAATCGTGGAGCCCTGGTCAGTGAGACGGCGCATGGTCTCCCAGACAGCCCTCCGGGCAAAGGGATCCATGCCTATCGTCGGTTCGTCGAGGAACAGGAGCGGCGCCTTTGTCGCGATGACAGTTGCGACCATCACACGCTGTTTCTGCCCTCCGGAAAGTGTTATTGACAGGCGGTCAGCAACTCCCTCCAGTCCCATCTGCTCAAGTGATTCTGCCACACGGGCTTTCGCTGTTTCCCTGTCTATACCGCGTGCCCTCAGATAGGCATATATCTGCTCCCGCGGAGTGAGGTGGTAGAAGGGTTTACCCTCCTGCGGGACCACCGCAACGAGAGGGCGAACCTGCTCAGGGTGTGCCATCACATCACGGCCGAATACCTCCAGAGTGCCGGAGGTTGGCATAAGCAGTGTTGAGCTAATACGAAGGAAGGTTGTCTTCCCCGCACCGTTTCGGCCGAGGAGGGCAATCCGTTCTCCCTTTCGCAGTGTCATGGAGACCCCCCTCAGTGCTTCTACGGGGGTTGCACCTCGCGGATGATAGGTTTTCCTGACGTCGATGGCGCGGAGTGCTTCGATGCTCACGGATAGTCGGAAACATAGCCTGAATATTAAGATCACCAGTCGCGCATCTCATGCATTCGCCTGGTCGGGCGTGGCATCAAACGTCGTGGTGCACTGCGCATCATAGAACTGTTTTAATCCCTGAACGCATCTGATGCATGCCGCTCAGTCTGGCGGTCAGACCCGAGTTTTGAACTTTTGGTAATCACCGAAAGAGCAACAGTCCTGCTTCACGAAAGATTTCAAAGTGCCTGACGTCCGTGGTGAATAGGCGCCCGGCATTGTTGATGACCGTTGCAGCAATCATCGAATCCATGCGCCTGACCTTCCTGCCTTTCCTTTCCGTCATGACCTCAAGAGAAGAGGAAAGTTTCGCATCTTCTGAAGTGTAATTCAGAATCGGCAATCTTGAGAGTTCCTCCGATAGTCTTGCGTACTTCTCAAGTCCGTATCTTACTTCGTGCAGGTTAAGTGCAGTCGTGGAAAAAGGCTCTCTGCTGTCGATTATTCTATCATAAAACCTCCCACCGACAGACGAATGCTTGT
This sequence comes from Thermoplasmata archaeon, assembly GCA_021796175.1. GTDB lineage: Archaea > Thermoplasmatota > Thermoplasmata > Sysuiplasmatales > Sysuiplasmataceae > JAJZXY01. The sequence goes on along the minus strand of JAJYOM010000164.1, from coordinate 1,162 downwards.
CAAATATCTCAATGAGGATGTTTGAATCCAGGACTATCATGGCCTTCTCTCACTCCTCCTGCGGTCTATTTCCTGCAGCAACTTCTTCTTGTCTTTGAATTCCACTGATGCCCTCAGTTTACTCAGGGAGTCAACGGGCCTCAACTCACTTGACAACCTCTCGAAGAACTCACTGAAACTCTCATCCTTCTTTTTGATCCTTTTCAACTCTTCATATATTTCGTTTCTAATCGTGATTGTCTTTGACACAAGGACCTATTTGTTTAAACACATACATAAACTTAGTTTAAAAACTTCTGTCACAATGCAGTTCGGGCTGCCACACACCTCCTGTTCTTGCTGCCACAACTCTTCCTCCAAACTACTTTCTTTCTGACTTGTTTTCTATATCTTTGTGAACCAGCAACGTCCCGCTCGTCATGGTGGCAGACCATTAGCTACGCCGCAATTCCAGTTATGGGTGCATGAGGTAATTATACCACAATAACATTGAATAACAAATCGCGTTATTATTGTACGATGGAGAATGGCGCAGCAGGAAGTCCGGCAAAGCGAAGGCAGCAATTAGCTGCCAAGAGGGACGAAGAATGACAGAATATACAGAATTCTGTTATGCAATCCCGAAGGTACGCTGACAAAATACAGAATTGCCAGACTCTCCGGCACACAGCAAATACAGGTGAGCCTTCTCCTTGACAGACTTGAGGAAGATCACCTGGTAAAAGGGACCATGGTAACTGACTGCAATGGTCACCTGCAGAGGTGGAGTTCGATACACCTCAGATACAGATCTCAGAGTTGCACGCTGCCTGGAATATTGAGAGTACTGAGAAAATCAGATTTGGAATACGCTCTCACAACGTATCAGGCGGAATCTATTGTTAATGGATATCTTTTCCCGTCCAAGGTTGAATTCTATGTAGGTCCTGACGATCTTAATGACTGGCACAGAATGCTGGTCAGGGAGGGCGCGCTGGTCGGCGGCGGAAACGTCAGGCTGAGATCGTACGACAGGGGCGTCTTTCACAACCTTTTCGCAGTTAAAGGATACAGGATTGTCACAATAGTTACAAATTTCATAGACAGATATTCCCGCCTGTGAATTCGTTTGGCAGCGAACGGAGACTATAGACTCCCGCCAGCCCCAGCAGCCTGATGTTCT
>JAJYOM010000027.1 GCA_021796175.1 Thermoplasmata archaeon | reverse complement strand
TTGAGGGGATTAGATACGAAGCCTGCCTCCTCAATCTCTCTGTAGCTACCGTTAATGTAAAACTTCTCGCCGGCAGGCATCAGAACTGAGTTGTGCATTGTCCTGCTCTGCGCTATGCTGTTGACAATTTGGGGTATGGCCAAGTCGGCGACTATTGTGAAAACTATAACCGTCAGCAGAAGGAAATTCCGTTTCCTCATCCACTTTACACGCCTGATGATAGGAATCAAGAAGTTTTAATCCTTTGTGATCAAGCTTCAGCGGGCTCCAGGAGACGGCTATCCAACGGCTGGTTTCATTACAATTTCGATCCGCATTCCCTGCCTCGTGATTGACTTGCCGGTTGTGCCAGATAAGGACTTAGGGCGAATCGCATTTCCGGAATTTTATACTTCCATAGAACCTCTGCCTGAAGTCATTGATTAATTATAGTGCTCAATCAGAACTAGAGTTGGGCCCGAAGAGATTTGGACTCTTGACCTCCCGGTTATCAGCCGGGCGCTCCAGCCTGGCTAAGCTACGGGCCCTCAGAACCGAAAAGTCGGCACTAATTAAAACCTTTGTCCGATGAATTGTGGGTGCTACAAATGATATAAAGTGATATTGTAACACGTTGGTGCGCCTGCCCATTGTAAGTGTGCTTAGTGAAGACTGTTGTGCCGCATATTTTAAACGCAGACTGTAATACTGTTGGCATGAGTTTTCCGGCTCTGCCGAGGGGAAAGGGTTCTGAGGATGCACTTGAACGCAGAAGTATAATCGAACAGACGCTCGGACTAAAACTCCGGCATGTTGCATCCCAGTCGTTTGAGGCCGATACCGCTTCAAAGAACATAGAGAATTTCATCGGAATTTCACAGGTTCCGCTTGGCGTTGTGGGGCCGCTCAGGGTCAAAGGTACGCAGGCAAAGGGCGAATTCTATGTACCGATGGCCACAACAGAGGGCGCCCTGCTTGCAACTGTCAACAGGGGATGCTCCGTTGTAACTTCCGCCGGTGGCGCCACCTGCAGAATACTCAAGGATGAGATGACAAGAGCACCTGTACTGAGGGTCGACGGTATAGAACACGGCATCAAGGTGATTGAATGGGTGAAAAGAAATATGGACAGGTTGAAGAAGGAAGCTGCGAAGACGACCAGTCATGGAGAGCTGCTCTCTGCCACCCCATTTCTAGCCGGCAGAAATCTTTTCATCAGATTCAGCTTTGGGACAGGGGATGCGATGGGAATGAATATGGCAACCATAGCATCGCAGCGGATGTGCGACCTGATTGAGAAGAAAACCGGTGCGATTACAATATCTGTTTCCGGCAATATGTGCACAGACAAGAAAGCTGCGGCCATCAATTATCTGTATGGGAGGGGAAAGTCGGTAGTGGCCGAAGTCAATATTCCCGAACGGATGGTGGAGGAGAAACTGCACGCTAAATCCTCGGAAATTGCCGAAACGGCAACCAGGAAGAACCTTGTCGGCAGCGCTATGTCACTATCAATGGGTTTCAATTCTCATTTTGCAAACATGGCAGCAGCATTGTTCATAGCGACAGGACAGGATGCCGCTCAGGTGGTCGAGGCGAGCATGGGAATAACGCTGGCGGAGACTATTGGAGAGGGTTTGTATTTTTCTGTGACCATACCTGCACTTGAAGTGGGAACTGTTGGAGGAGGAACGGGCCTCCCTACACAGCGGGAAGCACTTGAGATGATGGGTTGCTACGGAAAGGGAAAATCGTCGAAATTCGCAGAAGTCGCTGCAGCCCTCATACTTGCGGGTGAACTGTCTACACTCGCTGCGCAGGCAAAGGGTGAACTTGCATCTGCTCACCGCAGGCTTGCCAGGTAAGCAGGTGATTGCCTGCTCATACTCAACAGGGAGCAACTGAACGACGCTGTTCCAGGACTGGATGCTGAGTGGCTCGACCGGAGCCTGGAGGAAGCTGTCCGGTTCGTTTCACCAGGGCTGAGTTTCGGGCGGTTCTTTGATTCTGCCCGCGGAAGGAACGTACTTAAGAATCTGAGTCTCAGGGAAGATAGACTGCATGTGTTCGGGGCTGGAAAGGCTATCCGGGAATTCGCATCCTCGCTGCTGGATTTTGTTTCACCTGGTGACAGGTGCGAACTCAATGGAACGGAGGCTTTTGAAAACAACCGAATGCTGGTGAGGAGAGGGACTCACCCCCTCCCGGACAGCGAAACTGTCCAGAACAGCGAAAAGCTGATTGAGCACGCCCTTGGCAGCAGCGAAAATGATCACGTAATTTTCCTGATAAGCGGCGGTGCTTCATCCATGTTTGCAGTGCCGCACGAGACAGCGACTCTGGCGGAGAAGAGAGAAGTGACGGGAACACTGATGAGCAGGGGTGCGAACATATCTGAGCTCAACTGTGTTAGAAGGCACATTTCAGGCATAAAGGGCGGGAGGTTCGCATCGATGGTGTATCCAAGAAAAGTCTGCACCTTCATGATATCGGATGTTCCAACCGGAATACCGGAGGACATAGGTTCGGGGCCCACTTTGCCGGACAGGACTACTTGCTCCGATGCGCTTGCTGTTTTGAGAAAATATCGAACAACCGTACGGCTTGGGAGGAAAGTGAGGAGCAGGCTTGAGGACAGAAGGCTTGAAACGTTGAAACCAGAAGACAGGCGCATCTCGCGTTCGAGTGCGTTCACAATCGCGGCAAACAGAGACGCGGTCATGCGCCTTTGCAGTTTCTGCAGAGAACAAGGTTTAACTGCATTTGTGTCGCGCTACACGCTCTCAGGCGGGGCAGAACAGGCCGCCAAATTGTTAATAGCTGAGGGCAGGCGGAGACTCCATGGAAAGGGAGTCATAGCCGCGGGCGGTGAAATCACTACAAAGGCTTCAGCGGGTGCCAGGGGTGGAAGATGCCAGCATTTTGCACTTATTTGCTCCGGGATGCTGCATAGGGATGAAATAGTAGTTGCATTCGGCACAGACGGCAAGGACGGCAACAGCGATTTTGCCGGGGCAGTGGGTTTCAGCGGACTCAGGGGTTGCAGGGAGGGGCCGAATGACTTCGAAGGAGAAAAATGCCATAGAACTATGGGAACCGGCCTCCTGACCGGAAAAACCGGGACAAATGTAAGCGACATCTATCTTTATTGCAGGCTTTGACCGCTCACATCTGTTCTGGCTTGGACTCTCTTCCGGAAAAGTAGTTTTCGAGCCTGCTGCAGGACTCTTCCAGATATGAGCTGTCGATGTCATACCCGGTGAATGAAACGCCCAGTCTTGCGCATGCGAGCGCAGTGGATCCAATACCCATGAAAGGATCCACGACCGCCATTCCTTCTCTTACGCCGTGGAGAAGTATGCACATTTCTGGAAGTCTCACCGGAAATGTGGCTGGATGCGGTCTCTGCTGTTTGCTCCGGATTGTCTCGTAAGGAATGAACCACAGATTACCCCTGTCTCTCAAATCACTCGAAACAGACTTCCAGCGACCTATGTTGGACTTGTCCTTATAGGGAACGCCGACAGCGAGCTTGTCTATCGGTATCCTGCCGTCATGGGTGAAATGGAAGATGTACTCGTGGCAATCGTTGAGAAAGCGCCTGCTACTGATTGGTTTGAAATGTCCCGCCGACAATACAGTGCTGCTTCCGTCTGAGGCAACATCATCAACTGAAATGGACTTCACCCAGTGTATTACATTCTGCAGGCTCAACTCGCCAGAAACCGCCCTTGCAACGTCCCAGGGCAGCCACGGATCTTCAGGTGTGCCGCCTACGTTAAGGAAGAAGGAACCGTCTTTTCGAAGAACATCAGATACAATGCTGCCGAAATGCGACATCCACTCCATGTAATCCGGCCTTGGAAGATTGTCCCGATGGACGGTGTAATTTATACCAATGTTGTAGGGCGGAGAGGTTACCACAACATCGACAGAATTCGCGTTGAGCGTTGGCATCAGCTCGAGAGAATCGCCGTGGAAAATTGTGATTTGGCTTCTTCCTGCGCCATAAGTCCGGTACGGCTTGATGGCCACCGGTTCGTCTCCTATGAACTCCTTCGACACTGCCATTGGATTGATCAGATCGATAATACACTATTCATTGTCGGCCCTGTCTGTCTTGCCTGCAGAAGTTAATAAAATTAGTAAACAATTAAGCTTAATAACTCAAATTGCGTTTCACCCTCCCGATGATAATTGGCAAGAAAAGGACTGTGTTGATATCAGGTGGAACTTCAGGTATTGGAAATGCGCTCGTGCGCAAGTTCTTCTCAGCCGGATGGAACGTCGCAACCTTTGGAAGAAACGCGGGAACTGTTTCAGGGATGCAGATGGAGATGGGTCAGGAGCATTTTCTTGCACTGGCTGCCGACTTCAGGCTGGAGAATCATGTCTCTTCAATACTCGACGAAACTGCTAGAAAGTTTGGTACTATTGATGCCTGTATTTTAAACGCAGGGACGCTGGGTCCCGCACCGCTTCCGCGAGTCAGAGACATTGAAATGATGGATCTGCGAAGGACCTTCGAGACAAATCTCTTCGCCAATTTCAGCCTGATGAAAAGGGCATTGCGAATTATGAAGAGCCGTTCAGTCCTGGTGCACATTACCTCGGATGCCGCTGTTCAACCATATGCCGGCTGGGGTGCGTATGGCGCATCAAAAGCTGCCATGAGGCAGCTTGTTGAGGTGTTGGGAGTTGAAAGCAACGGATCTGGACTCTGTGCTATCAACTTTGATCCTGGCGATGTGGACACTGAGATGCACGCGCTGGCTATTCCTGACGCCGACAGAACTGGATTAAGGAATACTGCCGATGTCGCAGAAGAACTGTATGGCATCATAACAGGGAAGCTGGGAGTGGTAGATTGAACGCACCCGAACCGGGCCCAAGGCACAGTTTCGGTGTCTGGGATTCGCATCTCCCGCCGGAATTCTACGGAAGAGGAAGGGATGAGGTGAATCTCATTTCAGTGGACAGGAAATCTGGCGTGTATTCATCATCCGGCTTCCTGGAAATAGTGCATTACCTCAGGAAGGGAGACCTGCTTGTATTCAACAACAGTGAACTGGTTCCGTCTGCAGTCCCTGTATTCAACTCAGATACAGACTCATCAGGCTGGCTGCATTTTGGAACGTCGAGGCTGGACGGAATGGTGCTGGTCGAACCGAGGCCAAAATCATTCAACAGTTCACTTCAGGCAGAGCGTGCAGATTTGCAGCTGCTTGGGGACCGCTCGACTGTGAGACTCGAACGGAGACACAGCAGGTTCAGCAGATTTTACTGGGCGAAAACCGGTGTCGACGAGGCCGGTTTGAGAGAGATACTTGACAAGTATGGAGCACCAGTGTCATATGAACACATACCCTTCAAACTTCCTATGGACTTCTACAGATCAGCTCATTCCATTGTCCCGGGTTCGGCTGAATTTCCTTCCGCCTCGAGACCGTTCACTGAGCGTGTGATGAATCTGGTCGAGCGGAAGGGTGTCAGGAGAGCATACCTGACGCTTCACTGCAATTTGAGCCCGCTCGAACCGTGGGAATTCGACGCATCTGCGGTCCTGCTCGAAGAGAAGTATTCAATTTCCAGACAGACTGCTGATATTATCGAACAGACCGCCAGCGAGGGAGGAAGGGTGATTGCAGTTGGCACCTCTGTTACAAGGGCACTTGAAGACTCGTACCGCGGCAGGATAATACCGGGCGAATCGGCAACGGAACTTTTCATAAGGCCGGGCTACAATTTCAAATGCGTGGACGCGCTGATAACCGGTCTCCACGACCCTGAAAGTTCACATGTCGAGATGATATCTGCATTTCTTGACGATTCACTGCTCAGATCAGTCTATTCCACCGCATCATCGTTGGGCTATCAGTGGCATGAGTTCGGTGATCTGTCGTTCATCGCCTGAAATCCTGGATGGTGAACAGAGCTGCAATATCAATATATAATCTTCCTCCGATGAACGCTGACGATGCCTGTAATAGACATACCATACGAAGAATTGAAACTCCTGTCAGGACTGGACAAACCGGCAGACTGGTTCATAGACAGAGTGCCGATGACGGGCGCCAGCTTCGAAGGGGAGGAGGAGGGTTTACTCAGATTCGAATTTTTTCCCAACAGGCCAGATCACTATTCTGTCGAAGGCATTGCGAGGACCATGAAGTCTCTCTACTCTTCAGAGACGTATGTGCCGGATTATTCTGCAATAAGTGAAGAGAACAGGCTTATTGTGGACAGGAGTGTCGAAGATGTACGCCCGGTGATTGTCTGCTCAGTCGTACGTGGATTGAAGTTCACCGACAAACTGCTACATTCGCTCATTGACCTCCAGGAAAAACTGCACATTACAGTAGGCAGAAAGAGGAGGAAGGTGGCCGTAGGCATACATGACCTGCGCAATGTAAAATTCCCGTTCAGCTACGCTGCACATGGCGGCAGCGATTATGCATTTTACCCGCTCGATTATGAGACGAAAATGACGCTCGCCGACATCATTGAGAAACACGAAAAGGGAAAAGAATTCGGATGGATATTGGGTGAAGGGCCGTTCCCGCTCATCACTGACGCGGATGGCACAGTACTTTCAATGCCGCCTATCATAAACGGAAATGCAACACGGCTGACAGATAGAACCACGGACGTGTTTGTCGATGTTACCGGTACAAGCCGGGAGGCATGCAGCGGAGTGCTCAACATAATAACTGCAGCGCTCGCTGACAGAGGTGGAAGCATATGTGACATGGTCGTGGAAAACAGGAAGGGCATATGCAGAACACCGGACCTTGCCAAGAGGCGGCTCAGTGTGAAACTGCATGACATAAGGAAAATGCTTGGTGTTGACATTGATGGCTCGAGGGCGATTGAACTGCTGGAACGGATGGGGTATAATGCATCCCTGGAAGGGAACCGGGTGACCGCACTTGTTCAGCCTTACAGAATGGACGTGATGCATCCTGTGGATATGGTTGAGGATGTCGCTGTAGGATACGGCTTCGGTGCCTTCGGCTCGACAGCTCCACGCGAGCAGACTGTGGGAGAATTGAGTATTACGACTAAGCAATCTGCAAACATCTCAGAACTGCTCATAGGCTACGGTTACACCCAAGTGGTGACTTTCATGATTTCCGGAGCAGAGTTCGAATTCAGGAGGATGAATCTCGAGCCATCGGAGGGAATCTCCCTTAGAAATCCGGTTCTGGAGGAGAGAGACTTCCTGCGCACTTCGCTTCTTCCCGGAATGCTTCTGACACTTGAGGCCAACAAGCATAACGAACTGCCGCAGCGAATATTCGAGATAGGTGATGTTCATGCGCCCAGGCGCATTATGCATTTCGCAGCAGTCAGCATTCATCCGAAGGCCACATTCGCGGAGTGCAAGTCACTCGTCGACGCCATCGGCAGGGACATGGGCATGGACCTTGATTACAGCGCCTCAACTGACCCCCGGTTCATAGAGGGCAGACAGATGTCAATTGTCGTTCGTGGCGAAAAAACCGGGATTCTCGGGGAACTGCATCCTGAAGTCATTACAAACTTTAATCTCTATAATCCCATTGTGGCCGTCGAATTCGGCCTTGGCAGGACTCTGGAGCTGAGGTAGCTAAGCCCGGTTCAAGGCGCCGGCCTTGAGATATTACAAGATAGCCGGTGTCGCTCTGCGACTCGGGAGTTCAAATCTCCCCCTCAGCGCCTCCATTTCGTGTGTATATTACGTGCGCCCGTGCGGCCCGCATTTCACATACAAGCCATTGGCAGCACCGGTGTGATGCTTAATTGCAGTTGCAAAAGGCCATTCAGTCCGTATTCCGGCGTCAGGAGAAGATGCGACTGGTTTGGGAGAGGCAGGAATTCGAAGATTACTCAGAGGGCGTGTGCTGTTGCTCATACTCCACCGAATCCGCATTAGCCTGCCGGCTGTTTCATACATTACCTTTCTCATACTCTCCTACTGCACGAAGTCACGTGCAACGTGGAAAGTGTCAATGCTCGGCAATCTAAATGCGGACAGCATCAGCTTCATGCCCCTCAACAGCATCATCCATCTCACACAGGTACGCCAGATTCCAGTCAGGACGCCGAATGTGATGCAGTCTGTGCATCCCCTGAAATCAGGTAACCGGAATGTCCACGGGCAAAAAAAAGGGAAAGCGAGGGCATGCTGAAGATCCTTGCTTGGAAGGACTGACTTCGGGTTTTACTGCTGCAATGAATCGTACAGTGGCTGATTCAGCCTCGGAATCAACGCTGTTATTACAGCCTGTTCTGTCAGTTTCCTGCGCTTGATCTTTCCATGTGACAGGTATCCTATTGCCCCACTGTTCTTCCCAATGTCTCTTATACCGCTGATATCAGACATTGCATCACCCACTGTCTCTCCTCCGGCGACGCGTTCAAGTACGGAAGGAGGATAGCAGAAGCCCATGCCATGGCCCGCAGTCAATCTGCCAGCCCTGTCGACCATCACGCAATACTGCACGTCGAAGACAGCGCCAAGCTCCTCCACTTCAAAAAGACCCGCTTCTATCCCAATGCCGATATCGTTGTCCCGCAGCGAATCCCTCGCCCTGGAGATGGCACCCTTCACAGTTTCCATGCCAATTGGCTGTTCCGAGACACCTGACAATCCGTCGTAGGATTTGATACTGGCACGGCCAATTACATTTCTGTATAAACGAAATACATCCCTTACGGCGCCCACTTTGTTCACATTCCTGGAGCCTACGCCCACACGGACCGGCCTGAGCAGATGCCCCCTGCTGTCGCACTCACCCGATATTATGCGTGTTGAGCTGATGGGAAGCCCGTCGAATGTCCGTATCAGTGGCACGACATACGTGATGAGTGGTGCGTATCCGTTCTCGCTCCTTATCCTGTTAATCTCCTCCACCCTGAACCTTGTCGCCTCCGATACGACAATTCCACGCAGTTTTGCCAGCCTTGTGGAATAACCGTAAGGGTCGTTCAGCTCGGAGATTTCGAAATTACTGCCAAGTTTTCTGCATGCACGCTCGAGTCTGGACAGCCTCCTGGCGTACGGCAGCACACTCTTCCTCGTGTTGATCGCCATCTGATCCGATGTCAGTCCGATGTAAACCTTTCCGCCGAGCCTGAATGCCAGTTTGAGCATGGAGAGATGGCCTTCATGGAGTCTGTTGAAAGTTCCACCCAGACATACTCCCGGCACCATCTATCTGTACCCCAGATATATCAGCGCCGCAATAAGTATGAAAACCATCAGCACATAGTAAAGGTAGAGCTGATTCTTCCGCCTCTTCAGCTTGGCCCTGAACGCATTTTCACACTGGACCGAGCAGAAGGTTTCATCCATGGCAATAGGTTTGCTGCATTCCTTGCAGTGCTTGTGGGGTGGTATTTTCTCCGGCAATTTACATCCACCTTGTTTGTTTCGGGCAGGAAAGTTTCACGCCCGCCAATATTGACAACATGAATATGCCTGCCACACCAAGATTAAACAGGACAAGTTATTTCTAATGTTCGCATATCTGAAACCATGGCTTTCAATGGTCGTTCGAGGAAGGTTGTCGACATCAGGCTCGATGACTGCAATGACCTCTGGAAATTGACTGAGCAGATGTACGCCTCGGGCGGCTTCACTGCCAAGAAGGTTGGGGAAGCCGCACGGATACTGGAGAAGATGGTCGCCGAGCAGGCCTACATATTCCTTTCATTCCCCGCGGACATAATATCAACCGGTGCCAGGGGAATTATACGAGATCTCGTGCGCCGCAGACTTGTTTCCGGGATCATCACGACATGCGGTACACTCGACCATGATCTGGCCAGGAGCTGGAAACCGTACTACCACGGAGATTTCATGCTTGATGATGCTTCGCTGAGGAAAAAGAGGATCAATCGTCTCGGCAATATACTCATACCGGATACAAGCTACGGAACCGTGCTTGAGAAGAAGGTCATGCCGTTCCTTTCCGATCTATACCATTCAGGCATCAGGAATTTGGCCACCTACGAACTCACTGACAAGCTTGGCGCGTACGTGGAATCTGAAAAAAGCATACTGTACTGGGCACACAGGAACAGAATACCGGTATTTGTGCCCGGGATCACAGACGGTTCAGTCGGTTCACAGCTCTGGATGTTCTGGCAGGAGCACAAGGATTTTCAGATTGACCTTCTCAGGGATGAGCACATGCTTTCAGATATTGTCTTCACAGCAAAGAAGACAGGTGCACTAATGATAGGGGGTGGCATATCAAAGCATCACACCATTTGGTGGAACCAGTTCAGGGGAGGGCTCGACTACGTAGTCTACCTGACCACCGCACAGGAGTTCGATGGCAGCCTTTCAGGTGCACCAGTCAGGGAGGCGATTTCATGGGGCAAGGTGAAGTCTGCTGCGAAGCATGTGACGGTCGAGGGAGATGCGACCATAACGCTTCCACTGATAATCGGGTCTCTTTTCGCCAAACTGCGGAGGAACGAAAGAGTTGAATGAAATTGAGTTTGAAGCTGCCGTAGAGCGCTTCTTTGATGGTGTCCGGGGAGCAAGTGACAGCGATGAACTGTCAGTCAGGACGGTCCAATTCCTCAAGCAGCTCTTTCCGCATTACAACTGGGTCGGTATCTACTGGGTCAGGGGAGGCAGGCTGGAGTTGGGCCCCTGGAAAGGGCCGGCAGCAACTGAGCATACATCGATACCGCTCGGAAGCGGCATCTGCGGTGCGGCGGCAACAAGCGGGAGGATAGAAAATATACCAGACGTGAACAGGGACGGTCGTTATTTGCAGTGTTTTCTGCACACAAAATCGGAGATAGTCGTTCCCATCTTCTCTGACGGAAATGTTATCGGCGAGATTGACATTGACAGTGATGAAGTATCAGCATTCGGAAAACGCGATGAGAATTTCCTGAAGCGTGCTGCCTTGCTGTTCCAGAGTGACAATGCCAATGGAAGTGAAAAATAGGAAGCCGTCCAGTCAGCCCGGTCATTGACATCCGTGATGGAGTGGAGCAAAATGAAGATAGCACAGTTAACACCGTACTATTCGCCACATCACGGCGGTGTCGAAAGCTTCGTCCGCGACCTTTCGATCGAGCTTGCATCCATGGGGCACGAAGTGACAGTTGTGACTTCAAGGTACGATCGCGACCTGCCTGCCATGGAAGAGAGGGACGGGGTCAAGATACGCAGGGTTCCTGTTCTTGCAACAGTGCTAAGGACACCTGTACCACGCAGGCTGTTTACTGAGCTGAAAAGGGAGGTATTTGACATTGTTCATTCACATACGCCGCCGCCGACATTCGCCTATATGCCCGCAAAGAAACTCAGAAAGAACGGCATGCCTGCTGTTGTCACCTACCACTGCGATTCGGATATGCCATCCAGGCTGGTGTCACCATTCGTGAGGTTCGTTGACAGGTTTGTCACCAGGCGCATAGTGGACAACGCTGACAAGGTGCTTGTCACGACAAAGACTTACTCCTCCACATCCTCCAATCTGTGGAAGATAAACTCCGAGATTGTGCCCGTAAGTGCAAACACCCGCCGCTTCTTTCCTGACGGCGGCGACAGGGAGAAGACAAGGCGGAAATTCCACCTGCAGGACAGGAAGGCAATACTCTTTGTCGGAAGGCTCGTAAGGCACAAAGGAGTGCAGTTCCTGATCGAAGCAATGACCTACATGGGCAGCGATTCTGTTCTTCTTGTTGTCGGTGACGGTGAGTACTCCGTGAGTCTCAGGAAGTTAGTGAACACACACTCGCTCGCCGACAGTGTGGTGCTTCTCGGAGATGTGCCTGATTCCATACTTCCATCTCTTTACAGGGCGGCAGACGTAGTTGTTGTTCCATCCACATCCAGGCTGGAAGCGTTCAGCATTGCCGCGATCGAGGCCATGGCCAGCGGCACACCCGTTCTCGTGAGCGACATTCCCGGCGTAAGGGAGGTCATAGAAGACGGTGTGCAGGGGATGCGCTTCGAACCAATGAATCCGAAAGATATATCAGACAAGCTGAAAGAGCTGCTGTCGGATGATTCCCGCAGAAGAAGGATGGGGGAGAATGGTGTGGAGAGGGCATCCGGTTTTTCAAGTTCCAGTGTCGCTGAGACCATGCTCGCAATCTACAAACAGCTCCTGAATTCAGACTGCAGGCATTCAGATAACGGTCAGACTGACAGCTGAGCCTGTCTTGTCATATGCAGTCCAGCTTGTCACGTCGAACGGGTAACCGACTATTATGTGAACTCTCCCGACTGCGCTGAAAAGACGCAAATCCGGTACACTTGGAAGGCGGACACCGGATGGATGAGAGTGTATTGTCCCCACCGTGCTGAAATCTCCCAGAATCCCGTGATAATTAAAATTCGCAGAATGGAAGTTGCTTTTGGTTCCCGGTATGATCGTAAGTTCATATATTGTGTCACCGCTCGCCCTGAGCCCTGCGGCAAATTCGTTCGGAAGGGATGACCGGGCAGCCTCCATTACAGCCTCCAGCACCTGCAATCTGATACTGTTGATCGTTATACCTGCACGTCCGCCTACGCGCCTTCTGCTGAACATGGGCATCGTTCTACCCCGTCAGTTTCGAATGCACTCTTCCATAGAAGTCAAAGTCGAATCTGACAAATCGTGCTTTCCGCTCCGATGATGTGAACTCAAGTTTCTCCCCTCCCGCAAGCTCGATCTCCACCTGTCCGTCTATCACGAGTCTGCAGTTTCTCTCACCCTCAACCTTCATAACAACAAGAGCATCGGCACCGCATACTATCGGCCGCGACGAGATGCCGTACGGTGCAAGGGGGGAGACAACGATCACGGATGCAGAAGGATCGACTATTGGTCCTCCGGCGGAGAGCGAGTACGAGGTGGAGCCGGTGGGGGACGAAATTATGATCCCATCTGATCTCACTATTCCCACCCTGTTCCTGCCTATCGATATATCGAAGTGCCTCACCTTCCCGATTGCAGAACTGTGGACAACCGCTTCGTTCACGGCATCCTGCACCCGCCTCCCGTCTATCTTCGATGCAATCTTGATTTTCTCCTCAATTCTATATCTGCCTTCCCTCAGCCTGTTGAAAACATCCTCAAGGCTGTCCTTGCGCGACTCGGTAAGAAAGCCAACGTTTCCAGAGTTTATACCAAGGAGCGGTTTATCAGTCTTGAAGAATGTTTTGAGAAGGGTGCCGTCTCCACCCACCACCAGCAGCACATCGGCGTCCATCTCGCCAAGCGGCACTCCCTTTCTGCCGAGACTTCTCGCCGTTTCCTCCTCAATCATGTCCCCCTTCCTGAGGAACCTTATCGCGGATCGCGCGATCTTTATCGAGTCTGGCAACTCCAGGTTCGCGTAAATTCCGACATTCAAAGCGAGAGCCTCCGCATCGACTTGTCACCGACTGCAATCAGGCTTTTCCTGTCGCTTATGCTGAACTGCATGTCCATTATGTTTCCGGTGATGTCGAAGACTTCTCCCCCCGCCTCCCTGAGTATCAAAGCTGAAGCGGCAATATCGACTATCCTGAGAGCATGCGCGGTATCGACGCTTCTCATGTAGAACACATCTGCACTTCCTGAAGCAACAAGGCACATTTCAAGCGCAGCAGATCCGTACGATCTCACCATCGAGCTGCGCCTCATTATGTCATACGCATTGGAGGAAGCGTGCATGCCTACATAGACAAGATAGACGGATTTCTTTTCATCATATATTCTCGTGTGAATTGGAACATCATTCCTTGTCGAGCCGCCTCCCTTCTCCGCATAGTAGATGTCGCCCGTCACAAGATTCATGACAAGTCCGTACTTTATTCCTGAGAGGTTCTTAGCTCCAACTGCAATTGACACTGAAAAGAAGGGAAGGTTGTTTATCGCGTTCCTGCTTCCATCCACCGGATCGATAACAAGCGTATCCTTCGCACCATTGTCGACAAAGCTTGACTCCTCACTGAGTATGTTGACGCCAAGCCCGATCCTGCTTATCGCGTCAGTTGCTGCTTTTTCTGCGACGGCGTCGATCCCGTAGCTCGGAGCGCCATCAACACCCTGCCCGACGACAGCAGCCGCCTGTTCGCTTCCAAGCAATGGAAGCACTGCTTTCCTGACCGAGTTGGCTATGTCCGTAAGTTCTGATTTCACTGTTGTTAATCGCCTCTAAGGCTTAAATCCTTGTCCGGAAGCGAATGAGGCAGGCACTCCGCTCCGGAAGGGAAGACTCAGACCAGTTTAAGGCGCATCTCGGTAGTGTACGTGAAACCCATCTTTTCATAAACTTTCATTCCCGCTTCAGACGCATGAAGATTGATTCTCTCGATGCCGAGTTCCCTGCAGGCATCGATGGCGCTCTGAACAATTGTGGATGCCACCTTTATCCTCCTGTAGTCCGGTTCAGTGTACATTGCCATCAGGTATGCTTCAACAAATTTACTGAGACTGGGTTTTGGGTGCGCGTGCCTGATCCAGAGGCAGCCGCTGCCAAGCACTATGCCCTCCCGTCTTGCAATAAATGACAAGATACTGCCTTCAGACAATCCCTGAATGAGCCATTCCCTGTAAGCAGGAAGCACCCTCTCAATGGCCTCGGCGCTTCTGCTGCCGACCTCCTCCCAGAGTCGTTTCCTGTGATCCATCAGAAGTTCAATATCCGCGCTGCTTCCCCGGTCGACTGTCATTGTCTGTAATTCCATCTTAACACTGACTCGTCTGCCCGTTAACATCAGCTCTGTTAAATAGATGAGCCGCCGCAACCCGACTGTCTGTGGACAGTTTAGAATATCCCATTCACTTTCATCCTACGAAGATGAATACTGCAGATGACTGGTCAGATATCCGCCTTCCCCGGAATACAATAATCCAGGAAGGCAGACTGTATTCGCTCAACAGCTCCCCTGGTTGGCGGCTCAGGGGGCAGCCGGTGATAAAGCTGGGCGATTCAGAATACAGAAGCTGGAGCCCGTTCACAAGCAAACTGGCTGCCTGCATCATGCTGGGAACGGATCTTTCCGGCATCGGCAGGGCACGTTCCATACTCTACCTTGGCGCATCATACGGAACGACAGTCAGCCACCTGGCAGACGTTGTGCCTGAGGCGACAATCTACTGCATAGAGGTGGCAAGAGAGCCGTTCACGGCCCTGCAGATCGTGGC
>JAJYOM010000163.1 GCA_021796175.1 Thermoplasmata archaeon | reverse complement strand
GACGCGAAGCCCTGTCCCTTATCCTTTCCACAGCCCTCTGCGGATCGCTGTCCAGGTATACGACTGCATCAGTCAGGCCCTCAAAAGGGCTGTTTGTGATTCTCGCCCAATCTAACATTTCACCGCCATCTGAAACTTCCGCGCCCTGATACGCCACAGTGGACATAAAATATCTGTCACATATCACATGCCGCCCCCCCGCAAGCCACTCCCTGATCTTCCTGGTGTGCAATGCCCTGTCCGCGGTGAACATGAGGACTTTGAAGACAATGGAATTCTCATCGGAGTATGGAAGCAGTTCCTCTATCCTTCCGAGGAAACCGGCATCATATGGTTCGGATGTGTAAACGGCATTTGCCCCAAGCGTTGAGCACACATGCCGGGCAACAGTCGTTTTACCGCTTCCGTCTATGCCCTCGAATACAATGAACTTGGCACCTGTCGTTGCTGAACACCTTCATCAACTGCATAGCTGTGTCTGCTCAATGTTTCTCACACCTGAAGTTCCTGCCACCTAAAAATCATCTCCCTGGCGGCTTTCACCTCATTCACGCGTCGAACCGGTGTGTAATGGGGGGCCGCATGAAGCAGTGCCGGATCCTCCTGTGCAATACTGTTGAACAGTTCGGCAAGTCTGTCCAGGCTCTGTTTCGAGAGATTCTCGGTAGGCTCGATCATAAGAGCTTCGTTCACTATGAGCGGAAAATATATGGTGGGTGGATGGACACCAAAGTCCATCAGCCTCTTCGCCAGGTCGAGTGCTGTTACACCCTTCTGTGCTTTCAGCAGGGCAGCGCTCGCGACAAATTCATGCTTCTTCAGTCCCTTGTACGGTATATCATAGCTTTTGCTGATTTCATGCATGAGGTAGTTGGAGTTGAGGACTGCCCTCTCGCTGTTCTGGAGAAGACCGTCGGAGCCGTTCATCAGGATGTAGACATAGGCCCTCAGAAGAACAGCAAAGTTGCCCATGAAAGAATGCACCTTGCCTATACTGTCCGGCTTATCGTAATCCAGCGAGTACACGCCCTTGGCTTCGACGATCCTTGGAACTGGCAGGAATTTCTCAAGAAACAACCTCACTCCGACCGGACCAGCACCGGGCCCGCCGCCACCGTGCGGTGTCGCGAATGTCTTGTGCAGGTTGAAATGCACTATATCGAAGCCCATCACACCGGGGGTTGTCTTGCCTATTATGGCGTTCATGTTCGCACCGTCATAATAGAGCAACGCACCTTTCGAATGAAGGATGGATGCAATATCTCCGACCTTCTCCTCGAAAAGGCCGAGTGTGTTCGGATTGGTGAGCATGAATGCCGCGACGCTCTCATCAACGACCCTCCTGAGCAGTTCGACATCCACCATTCCGTCCCTGGAAGGCAGCTCCACAACCTCGTATCCTGCCATAGCTGCGCTTGCGGGGTTGGTCCCGTGCGCTGAATCCGGTATCAGAATCTTTGTGCGCTTCTCTCCCTTGTGCTCGAAGTAAGCTTTTGTAATCAGCATGCCTGTGAACTCGCCCTGAGCGCCACCGGCGGGCTGAAGAGTTACTGCGTCCATCCCGGAAATGGTAGCAAGCCAGCCCTCCAGCTCATGCATTATCTGCAGAGAGCCCTGTATTGTGCACACTGGTTGAAGCGGGTGGACCCTGGAAGCACTCTCGAGTGAAGCAAGCGATTCAGAAACCTTCGGATTGTACTTCATAGTGCACGAGCCGAGTAGGTGCGGGCCGTTGTCCACTGAGTAGCTCATCTGCGAGAGGTTGACGTAATGCTGCATGAGATACCTTTCCGACACGCGTGGTATATTCAGAGACTTGCGGTTCAATCGCCCCGGAAGTTTACGTCCGGCCGCATGCGTCAGCCGTTTGTCGAATCCGAACAGCTCGTCGTTGACAATCTCATTGAGCAGCGGTTCCTTCCATGAAGCCAGTGAAAATGTCATGCTATCTCCTCCAGAACTTCACTGAGATTGTCCAGGTCCTCGGGAACCATTCTCTCGTTTACAGACCAGACTGAGGCATTGCCCAGTTCAGGCAGGAAGCCGTTGACCGGCAGTCCGCCAAGTATGCCATGTTCCACAGCGCGTTCGAACACAATCTCAGGCTTCTCCCTGGTTACCATTGTGAACTCGTTGTATCCCGGTCCGTCGAATAGGACACGGAACCTCTCTCCATTCAGCCTGCCGACAGCAAGAGCGCGCATCGCTTCTGTCCGGTGGGCAACATCCCCGAGGCCTTCCGAACCGAGTGCAGACAGATACACTGATGCGGCAATAGACATGAGCGTCTCATTGGTGCATATGTTGGATGTTGCCCTGGATCGCCTGATATGCTGCTCACGAGCCTGGAGAGTAAGGCAAAATGCCCTCCTGCCGTCTGAATCAACCGTTGCACCGACAATTCTGCCTGGCATCTTCCTGACATGTTCCTTCCTGCATGCAAACAATCCGAGCAGGGGGCCGCCCATGTTCATGCCAAGTCCCAGAGACTGGCCCTCCCCCACAGCTATGTCGGCGCCGTAGTCACCTGGAGGCACAACCGTGGCCAGTGAGGCAGGATTTACGCCGGCCACAAGTGGCACATCACCAATCTGACTCTTCAGGTCAAGAAACTCCTCTTCATACAGGCCGAGGAATCCGGGCATCTCAACATAAACGCCGCACGCATCCTTCCTGGACATTGAAACAATTTCGTTAAAATCTGAATGACCTGTTTCCTCGTCAAAGCCATATTCCACAGTGCGGATTGCAAGCCCCTTCAGGTAGTTCTGTAGAGTGGACTTCTTCCAGGGTGCTAGTGCCCTTGGTATCACAAATGTTCCGCCTTCGCGGATCCGCCTGCACATCGTCGCCGCCTCGCCAAGCGCTGATGAACCATCGTATATTGAGGCATTGACTGCATCCATGTGTGTAAGTTCGCTCATAAGACTCTGGTATTCGAAAATAAGCTGCAGCAGACCCTGGCTGAATTCGGCCTGATATGGAGTGTAGGCGGTGTAGAGTTCAGATCTTGAAATCACATGGCCGACAATGGATGGTATGAACACGTCGTAGATGCCTGAACCAAGAAAGCACTTCAGCTTTGATGCGTCTGTGTTCCTGCCCAGCAGTGAGCGCACCCTTGAGACGACGTCAATCTCCGCCATCCCTTTTGGCAGTTTCAGGCCGTCTGTCCTGAATACGGAAGGTATGTCAGAGAAAAGACGTTCAATAGAATCTAAACCCAGCTTTTCCAGCATTTCCTGCCGTTCATCAGAAGACATCATATGCTGCTAGCATCGGGGACAATTTAATCTTTCGCCAAACCAGTTCGTACTTCTTGGTTGTCATCGGTGAAAGATGCGCAATATCGCGGAAACAGTCGAAGGTCACATGCTGCAGCCTGTGCTAGCCACTGCCGTGCAGCTCAATCGCGACCTTCCTTCCTATCAGCACCTTAGAATACGCCGATGGCAGGTAAGCCACGTCTTCCTTTCTGATATCAAACTCCCCGAATTCGGTTGCAAATCTCGGGGCATCCTCAGTGAACCGGAGCAGTATAAGGCCACTGGTACCCTCTGCGATTACGACATCAGGTGCCGTTTTCTCCGGAGCTGCTGTTTTCGCGATGTGTTCAACCTTCAACATCCTTTAT
>JAJYOM010000162.1 GCA_021796175.1 Thermoplasmata archaeon | reverse complement strand
AGAAAGTAGCCTCCAATCACAAGCAATGCAACTATCAACACAGCAAAGGCTGATTTTGCCGCTCGCCTGTTATACCATTTATGCGCTCTACTGCCCTGCATTATAACTCATCCTCTTCTAAAAAAATGAAAACGGAAAAGTTTTATTTTCGTATCGGGTCATAGTTTCACGGCCCTAGCTGTCCTGAATCGGCCACACCCGCGGTGTATACGGTAGACGTTGTCGTTATGGAGCTGAGTGTAAAAGTGGAGCCCAAGACAGGCACAGGATCGAACCAGAATACGTATGATTGATTCAACACCGGCTGTGATGGAGGCAGCACAACGTCGAAACTGGTCTGATACGCAGTTGTGGTACCGGAGGAGGTGGTGTATGTAAAGATGACGTTGGTCTGGACCATGGCACTCCCCAGATAGTGGTATGTGGGCAGTGAAAATGAAGCACCGCCTTTTACATATGTTGTGCCAGTGATGTTGAAGATTATGTATATGAGTGGATCTCCGAGATTGATGTAAGATGTTCCATCCTGGGTGGGCGGCAGCAGGTAGCCAGTTCCAGATGAGGGTAATTGTGTAGGACTGTGCACGCTGTTACTCACCGTCTGAGTCGCACCAAACTGTGTGGGACCAACCGTAAAGGTACCTGTCGTGTATTCAACCCATGAATTCAACGGGCCGACCTCGGTGATTGTACCGTTCATATGTGCTGTTGTTGTGACAAACGAAAAACCACCTGCTGCAGCGAAACCTGTTCCAAATATGGACGCTATGATCAGAGCGATGCCCATTGTTCTTATGCTCATGAAGCCCTTCTTAGGCTTGCCCAGGGCGCGGTAAACGACCTTTCTTGATTTTCCTTTCATTGATTCACCCCCTCGCGATAAAACGCGGCTCAACGAAGAGAAAAGGGAAAACGTCTTTCCTCCTCCCAGTTACCTTTATCATTACATCGAATTTATAATTTTCTTAATAAACAGATCTCCGGGTGACATGGTCATTCAGATACTCCGCACTGTGCTGCTTGCCGGCGTTAAAGGGGACGTGGCGGGGAAGTATATGCCATCCGCCGCTCTGTCCTCCGCCTGTGAAACACCCTATGTGCATGTGTCGCTGAGTGCTATGGGCAGCCCCTTGAAGCTCATATCCCCACTATGGAAGACTGACCATATGAGCTGAAGCGGCTGCCAATATGAGATGTAGGAGAAACGTATCGTCACATCCTTCGACTTGGAAATGATCGTGGCGCAATCCCTGCATCTTGAACCCATTCTCTGTGTTCCAGCGCTGCCTCAGCGGCATAGCCGATTTATCATATATTGATGACTCTCGGTATTTCGCCTGTTGCATCCCTCGTTTCAGAACAGGTGGCACCGGTCCCTCCGCTTTACTCCCGCATCGGACGGTTTCTCCCCGGAGAATGAATTCTCATACAGCTGGGCTCAACGGGTGCAGCTTTGAACAGTCAGTTCCCAAGCCTAGTCCTTTAGGGAGGCGGCTATTTCCAGCAGCATTGCCTCAAAATCAACGATTCCCGGCACGTTTATTTCTGTGACACCATGCCTTTCCAGCTCTTTTGCAGTCTCCGTCCCGATTGCCCAGACTCGGCATGTTTTCAGTGACTGCAAAACAGCATCGCTATCCGCGAGTTCAGCCGCGATGGTAAAAAAATGCCTGACCATCATGCCGCTTGAGAATGGGAGTATGTATCCTTCTCCATTGAGTATGTCGGTGACAACACTCTTCAGAGCAGATGTGTCCCGGGGCAACCTTATGCCGTAGACCGCAAATTCAGCCACTGATATTCCTCTGCCACTGAGACCTGTTCTGAGTGTGTCCGTACCCCGGTCGCTCCTGAATACCATGACAGATTTTTCCGGCAGTTCCATCGCGGATATGTATTCGACCAGCCCTTCCGAAGTATACCTGTCCGGAAGCGTGCACCGGACAGAATGCCGCGACAGCCTGTCTGAAGTTGCCTTGCCCACCGCTATCATCGACAGCCCTTCCCCGGACTTCAGCGCAGTGGCGAGATCTCTGTATTTCATCACAAAGTCGACTGCTGCAGCACTCATGAAAACGCAGACGTCGGAGCTTTTGGCGGCGTCCAGAATACCCTGCCTGTCAATTTCAATTTCAGTGACTTGTATTGCGGGTGCCGGAACGGCATCAAGTCCGCTCGCCCTGCAGAAATCGGCAGATGGTCCGAGCCTGTCCTCGGGCCTCATCAGCGCAACCTTCATTCCGGCCACCTTTTACCATCCCAGCCATTGTCTGCTCCGGGCCGGCTCCCTTCCAGAATGGGATTCAATCCCGGTCACCACCGAGTATCGACCTCGATTTGCTGTCGCCGAATACCTCCAGCTTTTCCTGCAGCTCCCCCTCGCCCTCAATAACCGCCATCAGCTTCCTCTCGAACGAACCGTCAGTTGACAGCAGCTGTGCCATCAGGTGGAACCCTCTCCCGAGTGCCTGCACACTTACACCCAGCGGCGAGTTGCATCCTGCGCCAAGTTTCTCCAGAACACGCCTCTCAATTGTCACCTCATCCCGGGTAGGACGATGATCTGCTTTCCTGGCAACTTCAGGTGGAATTGCATCCGGGCCTGTTATCAGTGCAAGTGCCCCCTGCCCCGCGGCCGGTACAAACTGCTCAAGTGGGAGCGGGTGAACCGAAAAGCCCTCTCTGCCTCTGTAGCCTATTCTCTCCAGGCCGCACAGGGCCAGCACTGCCGCATCCATCGCTCCGCTCTCAACCTTGCCGATCCTTGTGTTTATGTTTCCCCTGAGCGGGACCATCTTCAGGTCTGCACGCTTTCTCAGCAACTGCGCCACCCTCCTGGGGCTGGATGTCCCCACAGCTGCGCCCGGCTGAAGGGCTGTGTAGTATTTCCTCGAGAAAAGACAGTCGACCCTGCTGCCCCTCGGCGGAACAACCGCCATCTGCAAGCCGTCGGGCAGACCGACAGGCACGTCCTTCATGCTGTGTATGCCTCCGTCAAGCTCCTTCTCAAGCACCCTGGTATTGATGGCATCAACGAACGAACCTTCTGCAGGATTCACGCTGCCCTTTCCCGAATCACCCTCGGTCCTGACAGTTACCAGTTCTACCCTTTCCGAAAACCCTGCAGCTTTGAGCCTGCTGACAATTTCTTCCGCCTGCGCCAGCGCAAGTTCGCTTCCCCTGGTACCCAGCCTGAGCGGCATTGCATCCACCCTATGATTCCAGCCAGTCTGCGAGCTCCGGCGCATGGTATGAAACAACAAGATCAGCACCGGCTCTGAATATGGATGTCATTATCTCGGTCACTGCCTGCCTGTAATCCAGCATTCCGGCTGCAGATGCGGCCCTCACCATGCCGTACTCCCCGCTCACATTGTAAGCAGCTATGGGAGAATCAAATCTGCGCCTTGCACGGAAAATCAAATCCAGATTTGGCAGAGCGGGCTTGATCATCAGTATGTCGGCTCCCTCCTCCTCGTCAAGCTCCATCTCCCTCATCGACTCGCGTCCGTTTGAGAAATTAAGCTGGTAGCTCTTCCTGTCTCCGGAGGAGGGTGCGCTCTCTGCAGCCTCCCGGAATGGTCCGTAAAAAGATGATGCGCTTTTGGAGGCATATGCCATGATAATCCTGTCATCGTATCCCTCACCGTCCAGTGCAGCCCGTATTC
>JAJYOM010000026.1 GCA_021796175.1 Thermoplasmata archaeon | reverse complement strand
ATCCACCCTTCCACAGATGCAGTCAGTATGAGGTGCTGAGAGACAGCGGGCTGAAACTGGCGGACCCGCTGCGTCTTCCGACTTTCAGTGCCGGCCAAATAGGGCAGTGACTCATCAAGAGTCTGACAATTCTGGCGGAGAATGGCGTGATATTCAAATTCCTCTATGCTGTATTCCCTCCGGACAGGAATGACGGCGAAGCGATGAATTTCATCAGAAAGAGGCTGAAATATGACTGAAAATAAACACAGAGCGAAAACCTATGATGATGTCAGGGCCGGGATTTCGGGAATGAGGAGAGCGTCTTTTCTGCAGGATCTCGAGGGCGAATCACCTGTCAATATAGTGGATTCAGTGGAGAAGGAGATTGAAGACCTCGAATCTTACTTTTCTGAAAGCGTATCCGGGGCAGGTACCATTAGCACTGATCTTGCAGGAGAAGCAAAATCGATGCTCACGCGCTCTTCGGCCTGCGTGTGCAGATACCTCAGCGATTTCGAGTCGTGGATGGTGAAGCACTCCATGCAGGATGAGGCTGCACTGAAAGGAGGGCTGGAATGGATGATTCAGCGTCTGCTTGCTGTCCTGGAAAAATATGCAAGGGCACTGCACTATTCCGGATGGAGCCTGAGTGTCACGGCAGGTCTTCCGGCAGGTGTAAGCTTCTCTATCACCTTTTCGTTCAGCTGAGAGCCTGCTTCCTTTGACCCGACGAATCCGCGCTGCTATTTATTGTGGCAGCTGCATATGATATCCAGTGGATTGTATGAGAGTTGCAGTACTTGGCGGAGGCAAGATAGGAGAGGCTGTTGCTTCCAGGCTCGTATTGAGCAAAAGCATAGAATTCGTCACTGTAACAAGACGAAATGTCCGGAAATCCGGGCTGAAAGGGAAAAAGGTGAAGGTAACAGTCAACAATCTGGCGGCGGTTGCCGCGTCTGACGTGATAATAATATCTGTCAAGCCGGGGGATGCGCGCACTCTCCTCCGCCTTATCAGGCAGAAAACCGAGGGCAAACTTGTCATATCACTCATGGCAGCAATTACAGTCAAATCGCTGGAGGAAGCGCTGCCGGGGACGAGGGTAGTGAGGGCCATGCCCAACATAGCTGCCCTCGTGGGAGAAGCGGTGACTGCTTATTCTCCAGGCGCGAATGTGACTGAAGATGATATAAGGAATATTGAGTTCATAATTTCCACTTTCGGAGAATCGATACGGGTGCCTGAATCGATGATGGATGCTATCACTGCACTTTCAGGCAGCGGCCCGGCGTACATCGCTCTGCTGATAGAGGCAATGGTGAGCGCGGGCCTCAAGGTGGGAATTCCCCGCGAAACTGCTTTTCAGCTTGCCACAAAGACACTTACCGGGACTGCAGGGCTGCTGAGGGAAAGGATGATGCACCCTGCCGAGCTCAGGGACACGGTGACGACGCCCGCGGGCACTACGATCGCCGGCATATATGAACTCGAAAAGGGTTCTGTAAGGACTTCAATAATGAATGCTGTTGAGGCAGCAACACTCGCAGCCAGGAAGATTTCCAGCGACTTCGAGGGCCGCGTGTAGCGAAGGGAGACACCGAATTTCACTATGGAAAAAACCGCTATGCGCCATCCAGATCTGAGTGGTCCACGGTTCAGACAAGTCTGTTCGTCAGTGTGCCCAGCTTCTCAATCGTGACGCTGATGGAATCGTTTCGCTTCAGCCACACCCTGGAACCTTCAGGCTTGCCGAGAACAACACCGCTGGGTGTGCCTGTGAGTATTATATCACCTGGTTTCAGCCTCACATAACCGGAGAGGTAACTGATTATTCGTCTGCAGTCGAATATCATGTCGGAAGTGTTTGAGGACTGGCGCAATTCGCCATTGACCCGCGTCTTCAGATCCAGTGAATTGGGATCTCCGACTTCGGATGCGGTGGCCACATACGGTCCGATGGGACAGAATTTCTCGCATGTCTTACCAATGAGCCACTGGCTTGTTCTCAGCTGAAGATCCCTGGCGGACAGGTCATCTGCGGCGAAGTAGCCGAATACGTGGCTGAGTGCATCATCCTCGTTCACACGAAATGCCTCCTTTCCAATCAGTATGCCAAGTTCACCTTCGTAGTCAATCTGATCCGAGCCGGGCGGAAATGGCACATCCTCAAGGTGTCCTGCTACAGTGTCTGAAAACTTGCTGAAAAGTACCGGGACATCGGGGATGGGCATTCCTGACTCGACAGCGTGTTTCCTGTAGTTGAGTCCGATGCAAAGTATTTTGCCCGGAGAAGGAACGCACGGCATGAATTGCACTTCCTTGACTGGAATGCAAACTGCACCGGCAGGCACGGAGCCGTTACGCAATCCATCCTCTATCGTGTGTAATTTTGCTTCAGATGCAAAAAGCGGGACAAGTGATGAAGCATGGAATGGGGAAGATTCCGGCAGGCCTGAAAGTGAAACAAGACCATCCTCTGTCCAGATACCGAAATTCTCCCTGCCGCCATGCCTGAAATGCGCAAACTTCAGGATATCACCTGCCGGTGGGCAGATTGGGAATCCCGTAGAAGTAGTTAATCACCCTCTGGCTGCAGCTCTATCCGCCTGACACGAAACCGGGCGAAGCGGCAGCAAGGAAACGTCCGGCAAGGTGGCCTATCTCTCCCAGTGTGCTGATTACCCTGGGATCCGGATCTTTCTTGGACCTGCTCAGCAGGACAAGCACACCTCTGACGAGTGCATCGCCGTCAAACAGCGGGCATGCGAAAAGCGAGCGGAAGCTGTCTCTGCGTGCATTCGCCATTATATCATTCCCGCCAACATGCTGCAGGTTTGCGTTCCAGATTGTCTTTGCACCATTCCACACATCCCCCGGAATATCCTCTCCGAGCAGGAATGTCTTCCCCTCCACGAAGGATCTCAGGGAAGTCACACTCACGTTCCCCCTAGACCACAGGGATTCCAACCTGAGGAGACGCTGATTCGTGTCAACTGCCCACACAATGCCGCAGTCGTACATCAGTTCAGTGCAAACTGCACCGACCATCTTTTCCATTACGGCTGAATTTGAACCGGATTTACGAAGTACCTCTGATACGGATTGGAGTGCGGAAATGCGCCTGTGCGATAGCCTCTCCTTCGTGACATCCCTGAAAACAACAACCGTGCCAATGACTTCACCCAATTCATTCCTGAGGGGGGATGCAAAATCTGCAACCATGTACTCTGCCCCTGTGGATGAAATAATGACCGAGTGATTGGTAAGGCCAACTATTTTCCCCTCCCGAATTACCTTTCCCGAGGGAATTTCGACCCTTTTCCTGCTCTCCTCATTTATCAGACAGACCACGTCGTTTACGTCTTTTCCCGCTGCCAGTTCCAGTGCGACTCCCGTCATCTCTTCTGCAGCTGGATTGAGGTAAACGATCTTTCCCTCCATGTCTGTGGATATTACAGCATCGCCTATCGCCAGCAGTATTGACCTGAACTCCTCCTTTATCTGTGTGACCGTCTCGACAACTCTCATCAGCTCGCTTATGTCCTTTGAGATCGATGCATATGCAGAAATCTTCCCGTTGCCGTCACGTATGGGAGATACTGTGATGTCGACATCCAGCTTTCTGCCGTCCTTTCTGATGCGCTTTGCAACAAACTTTGTTGCCTCACCGCTGGAGGCCACCTGTTTGAGGATGCCTTCCCTTCTCACTGTATCCTCCGCCGGCACGTGGCGGGCTTTGCCTCCCGCAAGCTCACCCTGTGTCCATCCGTACATCCTCTCGTAGGCGGGATTCACCGATACTATATTGAAGTCAAGGTCATAAATGGCAATCGCATCTGACGTATTCAGTACGAAGGACTCCAGCCTCTCCCTCAGAGCGCTGAGCGTTCTGCTCTGACTCCTCGACTGGACACTTGTCCGTACCATGTGGGCGAGCATGGCAAACTGCGATGTCGGGTCCCCGCCCTTCTGCATATAGTGATCTGCGCCATTGTTCAGCGCGTCGATAACTACCTCTTCCCTTCCTCTTCCAGTGAAGAGAATGAATGGTACATCGTCTCCCGACCCACGGAGTTTCTTCAGGAATGTGATGCCATCCATTTCGGGCATCTCATAATCCGATATTATAGCGTCGAATTGAGTATCCTTCATCAGCTCGAGTGCAGCAACAGGTGAGTGGACTGTAGTGACACCCATCGCTGAGTCCATCTCCAGAAACATCTTGAAAGGCTCATGCATTAAAGCGTCGTCGTCGACGTAAAGGACACTGATAATATCGGCCATTCGAACCGGTGAAGCTCTCAAGACACTTGCTCATATTTACTTCCGACTGTAGCAAATACTAATCGAAAATACTGAGACGGAGATGCAAAGACAGGCAATTTCGGAGAGGGGGATTGTCCTTTTCGCGAAGAAATTTCATGTCAGGCCAGGCAAAGCGCCGTGGTCAAATCACGCAGTTCTCGGCTGCTTGAAGTAGGCAACGACCCTGGGCCTTGTGAAGTAGATGATGAAGATTATGCCGATTATTGTTCCTACTGGAAAGTTGATGAGATCTATGACTGCAAGTATAATGTTCAATATCCTCGCCCAGTTTCTCCCGGTGAACAGTGCGATAGCTATCAGGAGTGTAACCACACCAAGTGCAACAAGACCCAGCCCGAGAACTGCACCAAGACCGGGTAGCAGTGCGCCAAAAAGGGCACCAAATGTCAATCCGGCGATTATAGTCACCAGGGAACCGAGAATCTGCAGTATAGCAAGTATGGTAACTCCGACTGGTCGGGATATTCTCCCGCCGGGGTACGCACCGAAGTTGGACGCGCCGCAGTTTGCACAGTACGGTGCGTTTGGATCGTTTGCAGCACCGCACTTCTGGCAGTACTTGGCATTTGAAGTTCCCCCGTAGGGTACTGGCTGTTGTGCTGAGGGTGTCATCTGGCTCATTTTTTTCTTCCTGACCATAATATATTGAGTGTATATAAAATAATTCTGGACGCTTCAGTTATGAGCGGCAATAGGGTCAAGTGCTCAACATGAGTCTGTTTTTATGTGCACAGGATTACAGTGCGATGCCGAAGGAAACAGGCTGACACAGCGTGAACGAATGCGGGAGGCTTCGCAATCAGGGACAAGGATTGTGTAACGGGTTCCAGTTAAGGTCACATATTGATATAATGGCAGTAACTCAATATGATGTAAGCGCATGTCGGCCATCAAGTGACTCTAACAGTGGCTGCAATCGCACCTTAAGCGCAATTCAGGCAGGTTGACAGATCGTGACTGAACCTGGAATATATGCAGATCATCTGGACGCAGGCTACTTCGGAAAGGCGGTCCTGCATGACATATCATTCAGTCTGGAGGAAAAGGGACTCTATGTGGTCCTGGGTCAAAACGGAGCAGGCAAGACAACGCTATTCAGGACTATCGCCGGCGTCCTTTCGCCCTTGAAGGGGAGCATCGCCATACGCGGGGAAAACGAGAATGGTGGAGGCAGATTCCTTTCCTACCTTGCGCACATGGATGGCATTCCTGACGCGATGAAGGTCAGGGATGCCCTAAACTTTTATGCGGACATTCTTGGCTCGGGGCAGGAAGAAGTGAAGAGGGTTGTGCAATACATCGGTATAGAGGACCTGATGAACAAATGGTTCAACCCCTTGAGCGAGGGCCAGAGGAAGAAGGTTGCGCTTGCGCGCTCACTTCTGAGGAAGAGCAGGATTAACATACTGGATGAGCCGACAGCCAATCTTGATCCTGCAGCGGCCATGAACATGCGCTCCTATGTCAGTGAGATGTCCAGGAGCAGTATAGTCCTGTATTCATCCCATAACCTGTATGAGGCGAATGACATAGGCAAATTCGTCATACTGATCAAGGATGGCAGGATAGTTGCCCTTCAGGAAGTGTCCACTCTCAACACAGGCAAACTGGAGATTGAGTTGCGTGCTGACGGCGATGTCGGGAAAGTCGTTGACTGCAGGAGGGATGGAGAGCGCTACCTTCTGACTGCGAGCAGTCCGGATGAAATACCGGAAATTGTGAAGAAGCTGGTGGAAGCGGGCATAAGGGTGAGGGAAGTGAAGGAGACAGGTAACCCCCTGGAAAAGCTTTACAAGGAAATGGAGAAGTGAAGAATATGGCAGATCTGGTTTGTCCGAAGTGTGGAGAGATATTCAAAGCGCCGCTGATGGAAAAAAAAGAGGACCGGGCTGGGGTTCACTCTCCCTGGCCTTGGCAGGGTTTCGTGCCCGAAACGCAGTTACGAAGGGCTGCACAGGGAGTTCAAGCAGTGAGAATACGATGACTGATTTCATCCTGATGCACCTGAGGAGGAGCCTTTTATCCGGCAGGGCATATCTGATACTCGGACTTGCAATGCCTCTCCTTGTGATATTGCTTCTCTATTTTACAGGAAGGTCGGTTGAAGGAGGCAAACTTGGGTTTCCCTCGTCGGTTGGAGGAGGTGCAGTGATTGTAGCACTCATGGCGCCAGCAGTCATACCGCTTGCCACAGTGATCGGCTCCTTCTCGCCGCTCCTATTGTTTGTGAATGACAGATCAAGGGGAGTCCATGAGTATCTGCTCGCATTCGGCAAGAAACCGGGAGACATATTTTCTGCTCTGCTGGTCAGCGTGATAGTGATATCGGCAATACTGGTCATCGTGCCGATCACTGCGGTAATGGTGATGCTGTATATCTCCGGCCCTCTGCTGCTGAGCGGATTCCTGCTTGAAACTGCTGTTTATGTCGTGCCCATGGGCTTCATCGTGCCATTGTTCATATCGGGCATAGCGGCGATGTGGGTTTCGCTTACGAAACGGACTCAGTTTGTCAACAGTCCGATTGGAATAGCACCGTTGTTCGGACTCGCGCCAATAATGCTTGTACTCATGATAAACGAGTTTGTTGGCCCGGCAAACAGGGTGATTCTTACGGGTGTGATAACTGTACTGATGACAGTGGCCACTGTCGCCATTTTCATCCTGGCGTCAAGGCTGCTGAGTGGAGAGAGATTCATAGTCTGAAGCGCAATACCATGAGATATAGAGACAAGAGTTAAGCCATCCGGGGTTGTAATTCTGGTTGAGTACCCATGACAAGCGGAAGTACAACTTCTGGAGGGGAGCACCAGGACAAGTGGTCTGCGGCTGAAAGGAAGCGATCCAAGCGCTATGAAGGGCCGGTAGCACCGGTGATCGCTTCACTGCTGATTGTCATTGCGTGGTGCGTCTTCATACTGTTCTACGCACTCTACTGGTCGACCGGCTTCAATGTCTACCAGAACCTGATCGTGACTGTTGTATCCCTGATAATAACCGGAATTGTGATAGGCATCATGTGGGTAATAATGAGCCCACGGGGATACTGGAGAGGCGGCAACTGAGACCTCGGCACTGCTTGATGGCGGCTTGGAAAGACGAGAGCTGCAGCAGCCAGTCGGTGACGGCTATATAGAATATGTTCTCAATACGTCACTACTTGAAAGACATAGGAATCGGCTTTCAACCTGTCGCCTTTTTCTAACCCCGGTAACAATGACTGAAGTTAAGGAAGCTAACAGTGCCAGCGGGGGTGGCGGCGATGGCGGATACGATATCTTCAAGCCGCTTGATGACTCAAAGATAAAGCGCTTTCACCTGAAAACAATACTTATTGCAGGAATGGGGTTCTTTACAGACGCATATGACCTGTTTGTCATAGGCGTTCTTGGAGCGCTCTTCACATTCTACCTGCCGTTTGCCATCCCTGGCAAGCTGGCTGCGTTCCAGCTTTCCGGCAAGACAGGTTATATAACTGGAATTGAACTGATTGAAGCAGCGGCCATATTTGGCGCTGCAGTCGGACCGTTCATTTTTGGCCGGCTGGGAGATATCTTCGGCAGGAAGAAGATTTACGGCATAGAAATGCTCATACTGGTGTTTGGTGCAGTCGCTTCGGGTCTTGCCTGGAGCTTTGCATCACTTGTCATTTTCAGGTTCATTCTGGGTCTGGGCATTGGCGGCGATTATCCGATGAGTGCCACGATAATGAGCGAATACTCCAATGTCAAGAGCAGGGGAAAACTCATAGGCACTGTCTTCGCAATGCAGGGCTTCGGCCTGATGGCGGGCATAGTGCTGGCAATCGGGTTGCTTGTTACAATTCCGGCCTCACTTGGAACCATATGGAGGGTTCTGCTCATAGCTGGTGCGATACCTGCGATAGCTGTCTATTACTACAGAAGAAGAATGCCGGAGACACCCAGGTTCACTTACCATGTCAAAGGCGAGACAAAGGAGGCTGCGTCCACTATAACCTCACTCACCGGTGCAAAAGTCGACACGATGAGCTCGGCGAACGGCAGGAAGAGCAGCTACTTCCAGATGGTGCGCGCCTACTGGCCCTTTATCATCGGGACAGCGGCAAGCTGGTTCTTCTTCGACATATCCTTCTACGGCACATCAATCTACACAGCTACCCTGTTCAAATCGCTGAGTCTGGTCTACTCCCCTGGACTCTCCAATGTCAATCATCTGCTAATTGCAGAAGAATACACTGCATTGATTGACCTGGCATTCACAATACCCGGCTACTGGATAGCTGTCCTGACAATTGACAGGGTAGGAAGGAAGACACTCCAGCTTGTCGGCTTTGGCGGAATGGCTCTGGCCTTTGCAACCCTTGGATTTGATCCGACAATTATAGGACTTGGAGCTCCGTTCGTGGCGATATACGGGCTGACTTTCCTGCTGGGAAATCTCGGGCCGAACACGACCACATTCGTACTCCCGACTGAACTCTTCCCGACTGCTTTCAGGGCAACGGGCCATGGGATCGCAGCAGGCAGTGGAAAACTGGGTGCTGCAATCAGTACGCTTCTGTTCGGAACACTCATATTTGTCTGGGGCAACTCCGGAATGA
The DNA here is from genome assembly GCA_021796175.1 of Thermoplasmata archaeon. Taxonomy (GTDB): domain Archaea; phylum Thermoplasmatota; class Thermoplasmata; order Sysuiplasmatales; family Sysuiplasmataceae; genus JAJZXY01. The sequence goes on along the minus strand of JAJYOM010000026.1, from coordinate 6,400 downwards.
TGCTGTTCCTCGGAACAATAGCCACTGTTGCATTCATAGTGACTCTCGTCTTCATCAAAGAGACAAAGCAGCAGTCACTGGAAGCTGTATCGCGCGAGGGACTTGCAGAAACGCTCGCAGATTGAGCCTGAGGATTGTCTGAAACCATTTACCTTTTTACTTTTTTTCCGGGCCTGCAATGAGCAGTTTTTTCATGGAAATTCCACCCTTCCTATGCTTCTGTCTTCTGTGATAGGGTGGCGTATGACAGTGTTTACGCGGCTGCCAAAAATTCCTTATATTGACAACCAATAGCAGTGACATCATTTCCAGCTCAAAGACTGGTTAATGGGAAGGGGTGTGTCAAAATGTCTGTTCCGCCGAAAGACCGTGCCTCCAGAAAGGGGATCATGCCATTCGCAGTGTCGGTTGCATTTCTGCTTGTGTTCACATTCGGAAGTACTGCGGTATCGGTGCATGCAGTACCGCAGTCCGCTGTGCCTGCTGCTGCGCCCGCTGCACAGCCATCATCGGGACCTTCTACGTCGGTGGTGTCCCAGAGCGTTCAGGCACCAGGGCTGACACGGTATTTTGCACTTGACAACAGTGTTGCCCAGTCGCAGGCGCCGCCAGTGCCGCCCAGCAGTGCGGGTAATGAAGTCGTCGTGGCAATATACAATGCTTATGTTTCACATACAACGACTTCAACCATCACTAACCAGGTCACATTCCCGGAGGGACAATTTTCAAGCATCACTGTCACGTTCTTTGACCAGTATGTTTCTAACCCGTTCGACACAAGCTTCATAGTGTCGGTAAACAACGTCCAGATACTGGCAGGCAACACGCTTGAAAACGAAAATACGACAGTCACTCAGAACGTTACGCAGTACTACAGCCTGTTCACTGGTACGTCGACAGTTCTTGCAACCTGCCCGCAATTCAACGCAGGCTATGCATCCTACCTTACGGTCTGGTTCACTTTCCATACCGGCCCGAAAGCGCAATATCCCAACCAGGTTCTGCCGGCATTCACCGATATCGGCATCCCTACGCCCGCCAATGCATTTCCTAATAACGTGCCCATACCCTTCAATGTTTCACGTTCGACGAACGTCGTCTTCCCTGCCGGAATCAGGAATGCATACCTGAACCTTTACGAGCAGCAGAACGGGAATGATGAATTCTGGTACACGCTCCAGCCGCCCTTCAGGGAGTTCAGGATATTCATCGGTGGAGTGCTTGTAGGCACAGTCCAGCCGTATCCGAACATACAAACCGGCGGCGGCGACCTTTTCCTGTGGCAGCCAATACTGGGAATAGGTGCTGAACTTTATCCACCCCACATGATACCGCTGAACCCATACATCTCGCTGCTGACAGGGGAGAAGCAGGTAACTGTGCAGGTGATAAATGACGAGAACCTGTGGATCAGGGTTGCAGTGAACTTCATGCTGAACACGTCTACTGGCAATACGGCGGGGAAGCTGCTCGCCAACTCCTTCGACTTCTCAAACAGCTACAACCAGACACCTGCTACGAATCCAGTCACCGAGAGCATACCCATCACAGCTGCCTACCTGAATGATTCTGAACATGTGGCCGAATACAGTCACTCGGCAGGCACTTCCAGGCTCAACGGGGCTACGCTGAACTCCTACACCACGGGCAGCGTGCAGTTCTACTCCCAGTCGACGGTATACGACCCGAGCTTTAACATTGCAGAGTACACACCTTTCGGTTTCGGACTTGTGTATCTTCAGAATTTCTCCATGAGGGAGTACATTAACACGACGACATTCGACACTTTAACCAGCGGAAGCTCTGTTGTGCAGTCATCTGCCAGGTCAAATTCATATTACCAGGTCTCAGGCAATGTTCTTGAATACGTGATCCCGTCTTCACCTACTCAACTGGTAATCGGCTTCAACGTCACGCAGACAAAGATAGTAAAGTCGTTGCTGCAAGTCTCGCAATCCACTGACAGAGGATCTTCAGCGGCGGTCTCCTATGGAAATAGCTACACAAGGGTAAACGGCACAGGTCTGTTTGTAGGCGTACTCAACAATGAGTTTACACTGACATCGCTGTCATACAACCATGCCTTTACCCAAAGGGTGCAGAAGGACGTGTCAACTGCCGGTGGCCAGACATCGATCTACATACTGGAGGAGGAGGCTGTGAACAATTCGCTGACTCTCAGGAACGGTACACTCATACTTTACAGGGTGATTTCAGTCAATTAGTGCCTGTCATGATTGGGAGAGGACTTCCGGCCCAATGACGCAAAACTATTCCAGAGGGCTATGCATTCCGTCTGAAGTTGAGCTCGGACAGGCGACCAGGGAATAGCGCGGCTGGCTTTGAGCAGGGTGATAGAAGAGAGGTAGCTGCAAGGGATGTCATCCTGTTCGCATTGACCTTCGTAGCGGGAGCTGTGGACGCCATCAGCTTCTTGGGCCTTGGCCAGGTATTCACAGCGAATATGACTGGAAACACAATATTCATGGGCATCGCTGCAGGCAGCGGCCGGTTCCTAGCAGCGGGGAGGTCGGCCGTTGCACTCCTTGGTTTTGCAGCTGGCGCTCTTGTCGCTGGAAAACTCGTAGATCCCGGCAAACAGAAGATTATGTGGTCCAGGAGAATCACGCGTGTCATTGTTATAGAGACAGCATTTGCAGTCATCTTCGCAGTTGCATGGTTCTACGTCAGGGGCCGGGGCGGGAGCCTGGCAATCCAGGGACTGATAGCCATAAGCGCTCTTTCGATGGGCCTGCAGAGCGGTGCTGCCAGGCGTCTCTCCGTTTCAGGCGTGTCGACTGTTGTTGTGACCAGCACTCTTACAGGGCTGATGGCCGAGCTCGCCGCACTGGGCGCAATAGGACCGAACCAGTTGAGGTGGACAGTGGTGCTGATATCACTGTTCGCGGGCGCCGCCGTAAGTGCGATCATACTCTCGGCTGCAAGACCCTATGCCGGACTGCTGCCCGCGATAATGCTCTGCACTGTATCCTACTTTGCAATAAGACGCTTTCACAACATACCCCGGTGATATGTCCTGAGCCTGACCAGCCAGCTAAATGCTCTTACAATCAGGCAGCTGCATTTTTCACCGCCGTCGATCTGGCCTTATTGGGTCTGAAGTGCTCATGCTTTATCTGCTGATTGACATCACACTCTTCCAGGTCTGTAAAGGACAGGACAGCAGACAGCCGGCTTGACTATTCGATTTTCATCAAATATAGTTTAAATATAACAGGGAAAAATCCATCCAGTCATATGAAGATGAAAATAGTGGGAGCGGTAATAGCAGCGGTGCTTATTGTCGCAGGTGGTGCGTATTATTTCGGTATTTACGGTGCAAACGGCACACTGAAGGTTAATGTAACAGATCCGCTGCCTGCGGGCTGGAGTGCCGTGTATGTGAACGTGACCCAGATATCCATACACAATTCGACTGCAGGAAATGGACACGGTTTTGCAAAGTCATTTTCTTCACCGGTTGAACTCAACCTCGCCAGTGCAGCAAATAAGTCTGTTTTCCTAGCGAGCCTGAGCCTTCCAAAGGGACACTACCAGATGATCAGGCTGACATTAACAGGCGCCTACGGCGTCTACGAGGGTAAAACATTCCGGATTACGCTGGTTAGCAGCACTGTGGACATAGCGGGCCAGTTCACGATAGGCAGCGGATCGACAACGACAGTCGTTCTCAACTTCAACAGCGCACAGGCGATACACGGCAACTCTGTCATAGGTTTCACAATGACACCTGTTGTTGGTATGACTGTCGGTTGAAGAGAATGTTTGTGCGACGGCATGAGGATGTTCCAGGCGAGTCAACAATCTGGCTCCTTGCCGTCGGACTGACTCCAAACCACCAGCTGGGTTGGAACCGTTATGCTGTAACCGGCGGCGCATGATCAATCCAGGAGATGAACTGCAGTCGAAAGATAGCTTCTGATACAGCGGCAGAGGAGACAAACCCGCTTCATCCCGGAGCGAATGAATCAAGCCATCACTGGACTGGAAACGAAGTGCAAATAAGCTGGCTCATGTGTCCCTCATCGAGCCGATGACTTCCACAGCCCTGTCTATTTCCGCGACAGTGTTGTAAAAATGTGGCGCAATTCTGAGACCAATGCCTCTCGATGATGTGATGACACCCATGGACCTGAGCCTGCCCTCCAGCTCATGCGGCCTTCTTACGACGAATGAAACAATGGCGCCCCTTGCACCACGTTCCAGTGGTGTTATTGTCTGAATCCCGGTGTCATGGGCAATATCGAGTGCACGCTGTGTCAGGCGGGAGATATGCCTTTCTATTCTTCCCGCTCCGATATCGATTATGGCCCTCATCCCCTCTATCGCGGCATATACTGACGGGATGCTCAGCGTACCTGACTCAAACCTCCTGGCCGTATCTTGAAAATCCAGCCTCTTCGCACCGAACAGGAAAGGATCCTTCTGCGAGAACCAGCCGATGCTGGTTGGCTCAAGTCTCCGGGCGAGTTCGCGGCGGACATACATGAATGCAATGCCCGGCAGCCCCAGAAGGTACTTCAGGTTACCGCATGCAAGGAAATCCGCATCGATCTTCCTGACATCCACCGGGATTGTTCCAAGCGACTGGTAAACATCGGTGTAGAAGAGGGAACCACGCTCATGAGCCATAGCCGCTATCTCCCCTATGTCCTGCCTGAAACCGTTGAGGGAGGAAACGTGTATCGCGCTTGTAAGCAGGGTCCTGTCGCTTATTGACTTTGAATATGCATCTGCCGAAAGCGCGTATTTCCTGTTCCTCAGTGTTGAGACTCTGGCTCCATGCTTCTGCTGAGCCAGGAAAATGAAATTGGTGGTCGGATACTCGAGGTCGCTCAGGACAAGCCTGTTTCTCCTGCCGTATTTGAAAGAGCTCATGACTGTTGAGAGAGCCGATGAAACGGAAAAGGACGGAAAAACCTCTTCAGTGGATGCGTGTATGAGCGTGGCAAACAGCTTCACTGACTTCTCTATCTTTTCTACCCACATGTCCCACGGGTTGCCGAATTCAGCGAGGTCGCGCTGGTAGCTTTCCAATGCATTCCTGTGCAACTTTGAGAATGGCGAATGAGAACAGGCTGCAAGATATATCTGACCCTCCCGGTTCAGCAGCAGGTCTCCTTCAGCGCCAGTATTGATCAGGGGAAGACACCGGATCATCAAACATGTTCATCGATTTACAAATTTTGCTGATTATGGACGAAGGGTTGCTGCCCAGCGAAACGCCAGACCGGAGATACGCAAGCACGCTGGGGTGATGTATTTGTCTTTGTATTGACTTACGTTGAGTGAGATTGAGAGAAAGTGGAAACAAATGCCCCGGTGAATGATTTTTCCAGGCTTGATTTTGAAGGACTCTGGAAGGACAGGGAGAAGGTGACGGAGGTGGAATGTGGAATACTAAAATCCATGCTCCGTGGAAAGAAGGGAGGCAGGGCACTCGAGGCAGGCGCAGGCAAGGGGAGGCTGACGAGCAACCTGAATGGATCCTTCAGCGAGTATTTCGCCCTGGATGCCGTACCTGCATTTCTGGAGGAGATGAAATGCGGCAATGGCAAAGGTAAGGTTGTGCGGGTGAATGCAGACCTGTACAGAACACCATTCAGGAACAACAGCTTCGACACGGTCATCATGGTGCGCGTTTTAAACTTCCTGAAGCATCCGGACAAAGCGCTGAAGGAGTTCCACCGGCTCCTCAGGCCCGGAGGAACCGCCATTCTGAGCTATTACCACAAAGGCTCATTTGTACTGGTTGTTGATAAGTTCAAGGCGATGGGGAATGGCAACGACAGGCAACCGAAGATAGCGTCCCGTGAGCTGAGGCCGGTGCTCTGCTCACCGTTTGAGGAATACTTTTACTCCAGATCTCATGTCAGCAATCTGGCATCTGAGGCAGGACTCACGGTCGAGAGCGTCAGGTCCTGCGGTCTTGAGGACTATTCGCCATTTAGCAGACTTCCAGCCAGTCTGTTCATCAGGGCTTCCGGGATGCCCAATCCGCTTGGAATGATACCGCATTCCTTCGTTTCACTGAAGAAGGCCGCGGGAGATGAGTTGCCTGTTGATAGCGTGGAAGAAGTGATGGCCTGCCCCGATTGCCATTCTGAAATTGAGTTTGAATCAATCTGTTCAGGGCCAATGTCCGCCTGCCGGAATTGCGGGCACAGGTTTGAGTACAGAAAAGGCGTAATACGCGTATAGATGAATGAAAATTAATTTCGATTTCCGGCATATAGTTACGCAAACTGCTCCACTATCCCGCCGCCCACGGAATCAGGGCAAATTGTTCGTCTAATGCCGAATTCGAGTCGTACGGTCTAGCTAATGAGGCAAGAGTGTAAATAGAAGGAATTAAAAAAAACGATAAATGTACTAGTCT
>JAJYOM010000161.1 GCA_021796175.1 Thermoplasmata archaeon | reverse complement strand
AAGTAGCCGGCTGTCGTGGATGTCGCTGATATTGAAGGCATTATGAAAACCATGCTTGGTGTCAACCGCTTTGCAATCTCTATTTTTGCCGGCTGGTCGACATATCTCATTACCGCCGAGAATACGACACCCATGAAAATATCAAACCCGGTCCATGTTGCTCCTGTAATTACATGGACATAGTCGAGATACACAATCTGCTTCAGCTGCAGGACAACGGCAAGTGCAATGATCGGTATTAATGACAGCACAAATCCCCTGACCAGCAGACGTTTGGTGTTGGGGGGCCAAATCCTCTCAGCCCGACTGTCCCCCGCAGTAGCGTATGCCCCGCTCATCCGGAACCTGAATCCATTTCCATAGATGAATATTATTGTCAGGACAAATCAGCGAATCCATTGCCAGACCATCAACAGTTGACCCTTGCCTTGGGCCAGCCGGACTCACTGTCCATCAGGATGGCGCCAGAGGTGCGAAACGTATATAACCACGCTCAAGATGGTCAAATTCGATAAAATATGGCATGGACGCAGGCTGAAGTCAGGGAACTTAAAGAGGGCAGGTATATTCTCATTGATGAGCAGCCCTGCAAGATACTGAGCATCTCAACATCTAAACCAGGGAAGCATGGTGAAGCCAAGGCAAGGATTGAAGCAGTCGGTGTATTCGACGGCTCCAGGAGGAGCGTGGTTCACCCTGTGAAACACAAGATACAGGTTCCACAGATGGACAAGAGGAAGGCTCAGGTGCTGTCCATGTCGGGTGAAGAGGTCCAGCTCATGGACCTTGAGACCTTTGAAACATTCCATCTTAAGGTGACGGAAGAGCAGAAGTCAACACTGCAGGTTGGCGGCGAAACGCTTTACGTCTCTTCGATGGGAATGAGAAAGATATTTGATCTGTGATAGTCACGATGTCAACTCATAGGTTGAAATTTGCGGACACAATAGACGATTATGCATCTGCAAAGGTGGCTATTCTCGGCGTCCCGTACGACAGAACAACCTCATACAGGCCCGGAACCAGGTTCGGACCGAATGCCATAAGGGAAGCAAGCTGGAATTTCGAGAGCTACCTCTTCGACCACGGCATCGACATTCGGGAAGTTGATGTCTTTGACATGGGTGACACTGAGGAGTTTGGCCCGGTTGAGGAGATGTACGGGGAAGTGCATTCCACCGCATCCTCAGTAATCAGGGACGGCAAGTTCCTCCTGACCTTTGGCGGTGAGCACTCCATTTCTCCTCCCATACTCACAAATTACCCGAAGGATATTGGCGTGGTAGTCGTGGACGCACACCTGGACTTCAGGGATGAATATCTCGGCTGGAAATACAGCCATGCCTGCGCGAGCAGGCGGTTCGCGGACCATGTGGGCATCGGAAGCATCATGCAGATAGGAATAAGATCAGTCGCCGGCGAGGACCTGGAGAATGCAAAGGGGCTGGAATTCATCGATGCCTATTACGTCGCGGACAACGGCATAGATGCATCGATCAGGCGTATAGAGCAAAAGCTGGGAAAGAAGAGGATTTACCTGAGCATTGACATTGACGGAATCGATCCTGCCTTTGCTCCTGGAACAGGAACGCCTGAGCCCTTCGGTCTCACTCCAATTCAGGTCAGGAAGCTGATTTCGAAGCTGTCAGGCAGGCTTATTGGCGCAGATATTGTTGAGGTGAGCCCCCCGTATGATAACGGCAATACATCTGCACTTGCGGCAAGACTTGCAAGGGAAATAATAGCGACAAGGCACCCCTCATACAGGTAAAGCACCGGCTGGAATGGAATAGTCCATGATGCATGGACACTGGCGAAAGTCACGTTCAGCTTAAGATAGATGAGCGCCTACTTGATGCAAATGGGGCCGCTCCTTGATCTGTCTGTGAGTGTTGCAGTCGTGTTCGCAGCCTCGGTGCTTTTTGTAAATGCAATCGAATACCAGGCAGAAAGATTCAGATGGTCTTCGTCTTTCACCGGCGCAATTGTGACACCGCTGTTCACTTCAATTCCCGAGCTGTTTATCTTCCTGCTGGCAATTACAGTGTATTCAAACAAAAGCGGTCATGAGATTGGCCTTGGGACAATCTTCGGCGAGCCATTCATGACTTCCACTCTTTCCTACTTCCTGGTTCTGGTAAGCCTGCTGGCAGCATTATTGACCGGAAGGCATGTCTCAAAGACTTTCAAAGTGGGCAGGGAGATGCAGCTGCCTTACGTGTTCATTGCAATTCTCCTTCCTTGGCTGATCATTCCCGGTGTGATTCACTCCTCATACCTGCAGTATATGATGGGAATCATTTACCTCGCACTCTATCTTGTATACATTCTGCTGATGCACAGGACTAATGTGGGGGCACATCATGAGGAGATTGAAACGCCCTATTTTGTCAGGCTAATCCACAAACCGGCTGCCTCATTTCTGCAGATCGGCACGGCTGCCGTATTGCTCTATTTCGGTTCAACACTGCTCATAGAGTCAATATCAGTCCTTTCGCGTGGCAGTTCAGGAACTGCACTTTCAGTGTCTATAATACTGATACCCGTTGCTACCGCAATCCCGGAAACTATCGCCGGAATGATATGGGCATTCCGCGGGAAGAATACGCTTGCCATAGGCTCGCTTGTCGGTGAAAATGTACTTTATGCCACGTTCTATCCGGGTATCGCACTTCTGCTGATTCCATGGTCGATTAATCTGAGCGCAACAATCAGCATTGCAGGAACCGCTCTTACATCCCTGATGTACTTCATGTTTGTGAGGAGGGGCAGCATGCCGGTCTACATGCTGTCGGTGGGCTTCATAGTTTACATTGCCTTCCTGCTCAGCATCTATCACTGAGAAAGTCACTATGCCTCCATTGCAGCGCTGTCTTGTGAAACAGGGTGAGTCCCGGAATTTATCCCGGCTTTTTTGCAATCTGAGTCACCAGGTTCCTGTATTCTTCAGCCAATTTTGTCGCTGTCTCCATTTTCTTTGCTTCTGCGAAGATACGCACCAGCGGCTCTGTACCTGAAGCCCTGACCAGTACCCATCCCTCGTCAAAAAACATCTTCAGGCCATCAGTTTCATCGATTCTTTTTGCCTTCGCCTGCCTCTTTACACGCTCGATTATTTCTGATGCCGGCCTGTCCTTTATCTCCACTTTCAGCTTCACAATGTGGAATTTCGGAAGAGTGTCTATCAGTGCCGAAAGTGATCCGCTCGCTGCAACGATCTCAAGTATCTTGGCAGCAGTCATGCCGCCATCCCTGCAGTACTGAAGCTCCGGGTTGATAATTCCGCCATTCTCCTCTCCGCCTATCACTCCTCCAATCTCCATCATTTTCCTGGCGACAACCGGAGAACCGACGCGAGTGTAAACCGTCGTCCCTCCGTACTCCCTTATCGCCTCCTCCACCACGCTTGGCGTGCTCACGGGCACCACAGCGATGGAACCTCTCTTCTCCCTGATTACCTCCCTGGCAATGAGTGCTAAACTCAGTTCTCCCGGGAGGTATCTGCCTTTTTCATCAATGAATATGGCACGATCCGCATCGCCGTCATGTGCAATGCCCATATCCGCCCCCAGACTCTTCACAGTTTTCGCCAGATCCTGCAGATTCTCAGGTGTCGGCTCACTTTCATGGCCGGGAAACGATCCCTGCGGCTGCCCATTCAAAGTAACCGCCCTTACCCTCCGCAG
>JAJYOM010000025.1 GCA_021796175.1 Thermoplasmata archaeon | reverse complement strand
GCAGGATGTGCCCCTGTCATCTTCTGCAGCGAATCCCGTATCTTCACATATTCCGGGTATTACACCGCCGACAATCAGCCGTATTATTCCCAGCACTAGCGAGGGTGTTTCAGCCCCAGCAACATGTTCCTGAGCAAGCGGCCTGTACACCAGATAGAAATCGAGCAGCAGCCACACGATCCCGACTGCGAGGAATATCATGAACACCAGTGTTATGATGCCCATTGTCGCGAGATCCGCACCAGTGACGGCAACCCTCACAACCGCCAGAACGAGCACTATCACGCCAATTGCAAAGAACACGGTTTCAAGTATGACTGTTGCCAGTGCCAGGCTCTTTGCCGTATTTGCGTCATTGTCCAGCATGTTATCAAACAACAGCGGCTTGCCTATCTACTGAAGTCTGCTGACAGTAATGACGGCCCGCGTACGCCTGTCATCGTCAGCATTATCTCCATGGCTGTGCGGCTGCCTTTGATGCACTGCTTACTTTGAGCATTCCATGAGAAACTGTAGCCAGCTCCCAATTGCAAGAGTTCAAATACAGAATGATTTTTCAAATCGGTCCATAAGCGAGAGGTTACGATTTACGATGCAAAACGGCAACGAGGCGACAAGATCCTCGAATTACAAATGGGTAGTGCTCTCAAACACTACGATAGCCATATTGATGGCCTCCATAGACACGAGCATAGTGATCATATCTCTTCCGTACATTCTGCAGAGTATACTTCACCACCTGCCGGGCGGCAATGCGCCATTCACTTCAACTGCATATGCGATTGCCAGTGCCAATTCATTCATCTACGTCATATGGTCGCTGATGGGTTATATGCTCATAACCGCCACGCTGCTGATATTCTTTGGAAGAGTGGCCGATCTTAAGGGCAGGGTGAAAATTTACAATGCGGGCTTCGCTATATTTACTGCAGGGTCACTTTTGGCGGGGTTCTCTGGAATCATCATACCCAACGGTCTGATGACAGAGGGACTGCAGCTCGTCATGTTCAGGTTCGTTCAGGCAGTGGGCGCCGCCATGCTCTGGTCTAATTCTGCAGCACTCCTGACAGATGCGTTTCCACCGAATCAGAGGGGCCTTGCTCTGGGAACGAACATGGTTTCGGGCGTAGGCGGCAGCATGCTGGGGCTTGTTCTCGGTGGTGTGATTACTTCCATAGCAAGCTGGAGATACATCTTTTTCATCAATGTACCCATAGGGATATTCGCTACAATTTGGGCCTACACACGCCTGCATGAGCTCTCCAAGCCGGCAAGGAAAGAATCGCTTGACATACCCGGGGCAGTCCTGTTCTCCGCCTCAATTGCAATGCTCCTTCTAGGCTCAACTTTCTACACTCTGGGCGCAATGCCCGCGGGCACCTCTCCCGGCAACAATGTGTTCTACAATACATTCCATCCGTTTCTCACATACAGCCTTATCTGTTTCATTATGTTCGCCGTACTGCTGGCGCTTTTCATTGTAAATGAGGTGAAGTGGGCAAGGTACCCGCTGATGAAGTTCAGTCTCTTCAGAAGCAGAATGTTCAGCTCTGGTGTTCTGTCGGCAATGCTCCTGTCGCTAGGCAGGGGCGGTATGATGTTCCTGCTTGTGTTTTTCCTGGAAGGTGTCAAGGGACTCAGTGCATTCAACGCGGGCCTGGCGATGATACCCATGAGCCTCGGATTCCTTGCAGCCGGCCCCCTGAGCGGCATAATATCCGACAGGATAGGCTACAGGGGCCTGACTACCGCAGGAATAACACTATCTGCAGCGATTCTGCTAATTCTAAGCGTTCTCCCTGAAACTATGCCAGCTGCCGAGCTCTCGGGTGTGCTGGCGCTGGCAGGTATAGGCGGCGGGATGTTTGCATCCCCAAATATCGCTTCCATAATGAACTCAGTCGACGCGAAGGACCGTGGCGTTGGTGCCGCGACAAACTCCACCATGCTGAATGTGGCGAGCATGATGGCTATGACCATCGCGTTTGTGTTCATAGGCACCACTGTAAACGTCAGCAGCTTCATCAAGCTCTTTGTCGGAACACTAAGCAACCTTCCTGCATCCACAGTCAACAGTGCAGCCTATCAGGCACTCTGGAAGCCGTTCATGGACGCTTTCCATCACGTATTCCTGATTTTCGGTGTAATAGTAATGATTGGCATCATACCCTCCGTACTGAGACCGAAGGTTCAGAAGGGTCCGCTCATCATCGAAGCAGAGGGGGACGTGGATGTACCTGTTCCCGAAGCCCCGCAGCCTTTGCCTGCTGAAACAGCATCAGATGCAGAAACTTCCACGCACACCTGAAACCGGCCTATGCAAATCTTTTATCCGATCCCGCCGTTGAGTGTAATGGATTGGATGATCGAGAGAAGTCATATTTCTGAAATTGCAAAGGGCTACGGCAAGGACGTCACAGTGGGAGTTCTGGGCTCCCACTCCGCACTGGACGTTCTGGATGGTTCAAACCAGGAAGGGCTGCGCACCATAACCGTCACCCAGAAGGGCAGGGACGCGGCGTACGTCAGGTATTTCAGGAAGTTGCCGGCCGGCAAAACATCACCAGCGAGAGGATTTGTGGATGACGTTATGCAACTCCCGAAATTCTCAGATCTGATGAAGAGAGAGAATCTGGCGGCCCTGAGGAAAAGGAACACTGTATTCGTTCCAAACAGATCTCTCTCTTCGTACTGCTCACTCGACGATATCGAGGAGAAGTTCAATGTCCCCCTTTTTGGTTCAAGGAAAATGCTCAGGAGCGAGGAGAGGGAGGAGAAGGAAAATTACTACACACTCCTGGAAAAAGCAGGTTTGCCTTATCCGGAGCATATCAGCGACCCTTCGGACATTGATTCACTTGTAATGGTCAAGATGCATCACAAGTTGAAGAGACTGGAGAGGGGTTTCTTCACAGCCTCGAGTGCGGACGAGTACAGGAGGAAAGCAGAAGAACTCATCGCGTCAAACGTCATTAGCCGCGAGGAGCTGTCGAATGCACGTATTGAGAGGTACATAATAGGACCTGTTTTCAATCTGGATTTCTTCTATTCCCCGCTGGAAGAGAAGGGTGAGCGGATAGAGCTGCTGGGCATTGACTGGCGTTTTGAATCTTCTCTTGACGGTCATGTGCGCCTTCCTGCGGATCAGCAGCTTTCACTCAGAGGCAGTCAGAGGATACCTGAGTATACTGTAGTTGGCCACAACAGTGCAACGCTGCGTGAATCACTTCTCGATGCTGCATTCGAGCTGGCCGAGAAATATGTCAGTGCGGCGATGAATGCATATCCGCCTGGCATCATCGGTCCGTTTACACTGCAGACATGCGTTGACAAGGATATGCATTTCTACATTTACGACGTCGCGCCGCGGATCGGAGGCGGAACAAATGTGCATGCATGGGTTGGCCACCCTTACGGCAATATGCTGTACAACAGAAATGTAAGCAGCGGCAGAAGAGTGGCGATGGAAATCAAGAGGGCGGTAATTGAGGAGAGAATTGAAGAAATAGTCACATGAGGTCGCAGGGCAGATACGGATGATGTCATCTCCGTGACTTTTATTGTCTCGGCCTGACATTTGCGATATCTGCCAGCAGCCGATCCGGAAATGATCGGATCGTTCGGGCATCTCAATAACCTTTATTAAGTGGTACAAGTTAGGCGGAAAAAGTTGACTTCGAACCGTAACGCCGGAGCATCGGATGAGTATCTTTGACTACCGCTTCGGCCAAGGTAATTCGGAGGATATGCCAATGGAAAAGTGGAAACTGAAACAAACGGCGTCATTGCTTGTCGTCATGCTCTTTGCATTGTCGGCATTTGCAGTGCTAGCGCCCACGGGCGGCAGCAGCCAGGCTAACAGAACGACGACTGTACAATCCCATCCCGCCGCGACCGGCGGCAACACTTTCCAGGTCGCTCTGGTTTCCACTCTTACAGGTACATCAATACTGCCACCCCCATCAAATGCAAATGTGACACTGGTGAACACACATAACCCGTCTGTCAGGTATGTCCTGAACTCCAGCACCCAGTTTGCAATCAGCGGTGTTCCCAAGGGAACACTCGTGCCCGGGTATTACACCGTGTCTGCAAGTGCCCCCGGCTACTTCACCTCAACACTGCCACAGTCAGTTGCATTCAACAACACCGTCTCTGTAGTGACACCCAACCTTGAACTGTATGAGATCAATATGACAGCCACGAACAAAGTTGCAGTGACTGTTACGGGTGCAGGCGCAAACATAAAGGGCGCGTTTGTCCAGGCTGTTGTCACAACGTTCTCCAACGGGGCTGTTATCGACTCCTCGCTGGGCGTCTACAACCAGACCGTAGCTAGCGGCTACACGAACGGCACAGGTGTGGCTAGCATGCAGTTAAGCACCTCCTACAACTACCAGATAGTTGCGTCGCTTAACAACTCGAATTCGACACTGTCATCCTACTTCGGTCCTGCGGCAGCGGCCGACAACGCAGCAGCAACCACGGCAGTAACCATCGCCCTGCCCCATGCATACCACATCAGCGGTGTAGTCAAGACAAGCGGCAACACGCTTGCCAGCGGGACGACCGCCTATATGCTGAGTTACGCATCCACATCCCTGCCTCTGCAGCTGAGATTCTTCGAGGCGACAATTTCCACAGGATATTTCTACAGTTTCTATGTACCAGCGGGCAGTTATGTGATGGCAATCAATGCAACCGGCCAGGGATCGTACATTACAGATGTGACTGTCTCCGCTTCAACATCCATCAACGTCCAGCTTCCGGCGAAGATGTCGTCCCTTTCTCCGATATCCAGAACGGATATTGCATATGCGGCAGGAACCCCAAACTGGAATTACATGAACATAACCTATAACCAGTCGCTTGACAACGGCTCCACAATACAGGGCCTTCCATATTCCAGTGTCCCGTCTGTGGCAATGCAGCTTGCACTTGCATTCAACGACGGTTACCCTGCTGTCAATGCATCGACGGTCTCGGCAGCTGCTTCGGCAGTAACATCACTTGGCCCGGAATACACCACCACATACAGTCTGCTCAGCGTGAACTCAACCAACTATCTTGGCGGAAATGCCTATACAGCTTCACTGCAGGGAGTGCAGACAGGCACGCTTCTTCTGACAACCGGATTCTACTACAATATAACGGACTCATATCACACGCTCTCATCAGTCGCTGCCAACACGACTTCCTACAGCTTGGTCCTTCAGGCCGATTACAACACAACCGAGATGCAGTCAGTTTACATACTTGTTCTACCGACAGGCTTCCAGCTCTCCACAAACAGCAGCAGCGGACCTTTCGGCCCTGTTAATGTTGTCGGTCACACCACTGTCACAGTCTATGGAACTGTCACAGGTTACGGCTATGCCACTGTTTCAATGTCGATACAGAAGGGAAGCACGCCTGTGGTCCATGCGGCTGTGGTCACCGGGACCTACGCCTTTGCATACAGCAAGAGCGGCGTGCTGCAGTACTACATCGTGAGGGCAGGAATGTCGATCAACTACACCACACAGGGATCCTATGACCCGTCCGGCGGTCCGCTCTCATATTCCTGGCACTGGAACAACACCACATCTGCTTCCTCCTACACAAATACGAGTCAGCTGACGGCGGGCCACACCTATTACAACTACACGACGCCAGGGCAGTACATGTATGTCAAACTCGTTGCGACGACAGTTACCGGGCATCAGGCCAACACCACCATCAAGGTGAGGGTCGCCAATGACACCACACTTTCTGCAAGCCTGAGCGCGGTCGGCAAGAAAATCTACTCCGGGACTATCTTTGCAAACCAGAGCATACCCGTCACGGTCAACGGCCTAGCCTCGAAGGCATCAGTAAGCCCGGGTGACAACCAGGGCACAATTGTTTCATACAACTTCAGCTGGGGCGACGGCGCAAAGAACTACACTGTGGTCAGTTACACTGCCGTTAACCTCAACGCCACGCACTCCTACTATTCGCCGGGCAACTATACGCTCAACCTGACTGTCACCGACGAGGTGGGATACACAGCGACCACAAGCCTGAAGGTGCAGGTCAACAAGACACTGAAACCGGTTGTTTCTTTCCTTGTCTACAACAGCAAGTGGCAGTCCGCCTCCGGTTCGGTCCAGGAGAATTCAACGGTTCACTTTAACGCATCTGCAACGACTGACCCGAACTTCCCTGTTTCCAGCCTCGTATTCAAGTGGAATTTCGGCACATCCCATATCACAACAACCAACACATCAAATCCTGAATACGGCAGATACCAGAACATAACCGGCGCCGCTGGAACAAATGTGTCTCACATATTTACCGCCATTAGCAGTACACCGGTCACAGTAACCCTTACTGTAGTCGACCCTGCAGGCAACAATGCAAGTCAGACATACAACCTGACAGTCACATCCCAGCCAAGGCCGAACCTGAGAATAATAAACATAACATTCAGCCCCAAGGTGTTCACGCAGGGCTCTGCGGGAACAATAAAGGTCACAATGATGAACATCGGCAATGCCAATGCCACAGGTTCAACCATCACACTCGTCGCGATCAATGCGCAGAGCGGCAACAAGATCAACATAGGCACAATCAGCTCAGATTCATTTTACAACACAACAACAAAGGCCAGCGTTCTGTCGATAGCACCGAATGAGACCGTGTATGGCACGATACACTGGTCTGCCCCCAGCTTCGGCAACTTCACGATAAAGGCAACAGCTTCCGCATCCAGCATGATCGGGACCGGTTCAGCCACACAGCCCATTTCCATAAACCAGTCGCAGCTGCAGGTATACGCGCTCTACATAGGCATAGTCGTCATCATAGTGGCTGTCGTTGCAGTCATTGCACTGCGCAGAAGGATGCCGAGAAGGAAGGGCTACGAGAAGGGTCAGCCGCCAAAGAAGAGCAAGTAGTCAGCCAGCTCTGAAGGATAAACCTCTTTCACAAAAATTTTAACTGTTTTTACATTGTCCGCGGTGCATCTATTCCAAGGCAGCAGAGTGCATTCTCCAGCACAATTCTAGAGGCATCAACGAGCGCGAGTCTGGACCCCAGCCTGCCAGGCGGCGCCCTGAGAACTGGTACGATCCTGTAGAACTGGTTGAATTCCGCAGCCGTCTGCTGGGCATAGGCCGCAACCTTGTGAACTGCAAATGTCCTGACGATATCACTTAGCACTGAAGGGAAAAGCGCAAGCTGTCTTGCAAGCCTGAGCTCGTTGTCCTCGTCATAGGAAATTTCACCCTTCTCCCAGCTGCCTGCCTTCTCTAGTATGCTGCACGCCCTCGCATGCGAATACTGGATGAACGGCGCACTGCTGCCCTCGAAATTCAGCGCCTCTTCCCATTTGAACACGAGTTTCTTCTCGGCCTGCAGCCTGGCTATATTGTACCTGACAGCCCCGACACCCACCATACCGGCTATGCTTGAGGCGTCCCCCTCATTCATGTCAGGTCTCCTTTTCAGCACTTCGACCTTCGCTCTTGACTTCGCTTCCGAGATGACGTCGTCCACCAGAACACCAACTCCGTGTCTGGTCGACATCTTCCCTTCCGCGAGCGAAACAAATGAATGGAAGAGGAAGTCAATCCTCTTGGCCTCGCCGAGCAGCTCGAGTGTCCTGACAAGGAACTTCATACCCAGTTTCTGATCTTCACCAAGCACATCCACCAGCCTGCCGGCTCGGGAGAGCTTGTCCAGGTGGTAGGCTATGTCCCTGGTGGTGTAAAGGCTGGTCCCGTCAGACCGGGTGAAATAGAACCTGTCCTCCTCTCCATTGAAAGGCAGGTACCAGGCTCCCTTATCCTCACTCGCCTCAGGCAACTTCTTGAGTCTCTCAATCACGCCTTTCACCCTGCCGTCCTTTATCAGGTCGCTTTCGAACACGAACCTGTCATGGGTGATGTTCAGGTGCGCCAGACTCTCCTTAATGCCGTCAAGCACCATCTCGGCCGCCTTCCGCGTTCCGGCGAGCAGTGCGGTGTCACCGCTCTCAAGCTTCTGCTGCAGATCCCTCACTTCCGCGGCTGCAGATTCGTCCTTTTCGATAAGCTCATTGGCCCTGACATAGTGCCTGACAAGCTCGTGATCCGGCTTTCCGCCTATTTCACCGTCAAAGAATTTCGTGAGTCCCCAGTAGAGAACTACAACCTGCTTCCCGACGTCGTTTACGTAGTATTCTGAAGCAACTTCAACGCCCGCCTGCCTCAGTGATCTGACCAGCGTGTCCCCTATCACTGCGTTTCTTGTCCGCCCTATGTGCATCGGGCCGGTTGGGTTGATGGATGTGTGCTCGACAAGCATCCTTTCCCCGGGGGGTCTGTCTGCTCTCCCGTATTCGCGCTGCATCTGCAGCACAGTGCCGACAGCCGCCACCGAGAGTTTGTGAGGCGAAGCGCTCATGTTCAGGTATCCGCCCCTGGCGCTCACTGTCAGCATTCCGCCTGCTGCCTCTGCCCCCTGCGCGAGACGGTCCGCCATTTCCTGCGGGCTCACTCCGGCCCTGCGGGAGAACTGGAAACACGGAAAGGCGAAATCAGCAATCTCCCCTCCGGGTTCGATGCGAAAAGTGTCCTCTATGCCGTATGCCTCCCTGAGCATTGAAGAAACGTAGCCGACAGCCGAATCAAGAAAGGGCTTCATCGGGTCCATGCTCATCTTCCCGTCCTGAATCTAAGAACCGCTGCCAGTCCGCCAAATGCGTTTAGCAGCATTTTGCCCTCCTCTGAAGCAGCAGAGATCAGCTGTATTTCAGTTCCCATTCTGTCTGCTGTCTCAAACATTTCATCAACAAGATCAGTCTCGGCGGTTAGCGATGTCTGTGCACCGCAGTTGTTGCACGCCGGCGCCACCGCATCCTCGTCCGACTGTATTGCCGTCTGTGTGTTGCCGCAGTTCGGGCATGTGAACTGCCGTTCCATCTTCTTCAGCCCTTCGCTGACCAGCAGGAGTGCCACTGCCCCCATGTCCAGCGCCTGTTTGACTTCCCTGACACCGTATGTACCGAGGCCGTCGTCCGGTTTCCTTATCTCTGACATGAACCTGTCCATCAGCGCCTTCTGTTTCATGAGGTCCAGATCCTTGAGCCTGTCCTTCGCCTTCTCGACAAGCTCCCTGAGGCCGTATTCGTCCGTGTAGCCGGTGTCGAAGGTGTCAATAACCTTCTTCTGCAGCTCATAATGGAGGTACCCCTCCTTGACGAAGAAATCCTTCGTGCTGCCCGGACCGCCTACCAGTATGCCGTTCAGCCCCTTCACGCCAAGGAATACAGTGGTGCAGGTTTCAGCCACAGACTTGTAGTATTCATTTGCGGCTATTTCGATGAGCCTTTCGAATCGCAGCGAAGACTGTCCTCCCATTCTGTGCTTGCTCGGAACCAGGGACTGCATGTTCTTCACAACCTGGATTGCCTGTCCCTTGAGGAAACCCAGCGTCGCCTCCTTCCTGTCTATGACAAGCAGGCCGTAGATATCCTTCTCCTCCAGCATAGACATAAGAGGGTCGAGGTAGAATGATGAATCACATCTGTAAAGGAAGGTGCCCACAGGCTCAGGCGGCTCTATCACATGCTGCACCATTGTTGTCTGATCCCCGTTCTTCGGTATCGTGCCGACAAAGAAGACAAGGCCATGCTCCGGTGCGAGCATCTTGTAGTACTTCAGCCTGGAAAGGATTGAGCTGATGGCGGACTGCACATTCTTCCTGGTCGTCGACGATTTGATGTTGGACGACTGCGACTGCTCCTCCCTGAGGTAGTTTGCCACGTCCGATATCATCTTTCCCGCAGGCACATACAGGGAGATGAGCTCCGTTCCCTTGCCCTGGTAGGAGGATATTTTCTCCATCTCCCGCTTGAAATCGTATCTCTGTTTTTCGGTTATTTCCATGAACATCACTTTGATTGATTTTTAATACTAAAAAATTCTCTCCCTTTCACAGGGACATATAAGCCCTAAGAGCAGGTTGTCAAATGCCGCAAGAAAAAATAGCCCTCTCGATCGGAGGCTCAATACTGGTGCCGGACAACGATGACATGTCATTCATAAAGCAGCTCGCCTCAATGTTACTGGAATTGGTGCCCACATATAAATTTCTGGTTGTCTGCGGCGGCGGCAAGATTGCACGCTACTACATAACAATCGGGCGCTCGCTGGGCGCCGATGAATCATCGCTGGACGAGCTCGGAATAGAAGTCACGAGGCTGAATGCCCGGCTGCTTATCACCGCCCTGGGCGAGAAGGCATACTACAAGCCCGCGGAAAGCCTTGATGAGGCGAGGCTTGCACTGAACAGCAACGCGATTGTCGTAATGGGAGGGACACATCCCGGCCACACAACAGACGCTGTAGCTGCCATGGGGGCGGAACGGGTCAAGGCAACCAGGCTGATAAACGCCACTTCTGTCGATGGTGTTTACACGGAAGATCCCAAGATCAATCCCAATGCAACCCGTATTGAGAAGATGTCGTACAAGGAACTTCTCGACAAGGTTGTATTCGCCCGAATGGAGGCGGGTTCCAGTTTCGTTTTCGACCCGCTCGGCGCCAAGCTGATTGGCAGGAGCAAGATACCGACAGCTGTTGTGCACGGCAGGGACCTTCAGCAGCTTTCCAACGCGATAAAGGGCCTGCCGTTCAACGGAACGCTCATTTCCTGAATGGAGAGAGGGAGTGATCGAGTTTCTTCAGGCCAGCCGCCTCAAGCAGCTGCCCGACCCTCTCTATTGATTCGGTATGCTTCCTGTCCTCGTGAACGACAAAGTGGGAAGTCCTTGGGCTCTTCTCAGCTAACTCCTGTGCCACTTTCTCATCGAGCAGATGCAGATTGTGGTTCGGTATGAAATGGCCAAAGTTGACCTTCCTCTTTCTGGCTATCTCCACGAACCTTGAACAGTAATGGCCGCCGCCGACACCCACGGCGTTAATGCCTTCCGGCTCCTCCTTCAGCAGCAGCGCCCTGGCCACTTCTCTCCCGGCGTCTGCATCCCTCCACTGCTCCTCTCCGCTTCCAATTTCGGCGAAAAGTGCGGGCGTCTCGATGTGCGGGCCGTGGTGCGTCGCCTCGTAAGTAATCTGGTATCCGGCATGTCCGGTCCGGTTCATTGCAAGCATTGTGCCTGTCATTAGCTCGGGGCATGAAGGCACCAGCGTCCCGGGTCTGCCGCCGAGAAGCGCCTCCCCGTAATTTCCAATGGGGTGGAAAGTTATGGCCGGAGTATTCGACCTGGATCTGTGAGTGGACATGAAAACAAGTCTGCCTGGCGAAATGCCGAACACCTCCCCAATTTGAGAGTCGAGTCCCTCTCTGTGTATGTGTATGGTGTCTATCGTGACCAGGCAATCCGCTCCGCTTCGGAACAGTTCCATTCCGTCCGCTCTTGCTTCCGGCCTGAATTGTCCTTCCTCGATGAGGCTTGCTCCGATATTGCTGCTTGCCGGATCTGGCCTGCATAGAATGTAGAAAGTGTCCATGTCAGCCCGTCCTACTTCACGCCTATCTTTATTGTCCTGTAGGAAAGCAGTGCAATCATGAACATCACAATGGTGGCAAAAAGAAGGATGAGCTCATCCACAATCAGCGATCCGTTGAACAGTGAAATGTAACCGTCCCTCACAGTGTCCGCAATGTATGTCAGCGGGTTGAGTGCAACGGTGTATCGCAGAGCGGCAGGCGTTGAACCGGAAATCGGATAGAAGACTGTGCTGGCAAAGCTTGCGAAGAACAGTATGATGACCTGAATGCTGTTGTACATCTGGTTTGACTTTGAAATCGCCGCAAGTGCGAGAAGGAATGCACCCCAGAAAATGCTGCCCACAATAAGATTGAGCATAATTATGCCCAGTCCTGCCAGGCCGAAAGTTATGCCACCAATAAGCAGCGACGATATTATGATCATGATAATGGCTCCAAAGATCGCAAGCGCGATTGTTGTAAACATTATGCCCAGCAGATATTCAGCCCTGCTGTAAGGGCAGGAGAGTATCTGCTCGAACATCCCATAACGCCTGTCTGACCAGAGCATGCCGCCCGCAACCGCTCCAGCCGTAAGTGTCTGGAAAGAGACGATGCCGGGTGAAAGGAAATTCATGTACGCTATCTTTGATGAACCGACCGCAATACCGCCGATAAGCGAGCCGAACATGTACCCCATGAAGACAAGGTAGAGCGTCGGCATCATAAGCAGGAAGACAAGTGTTCCAGGATCAGTGTTTACCAGTATGTTCCTCTTTGCCAGCCTGATTGAGTTTGATATGTCCATGCATTCACCTCAGCTCTCAGCAGCTCCGACAGCCTTCAGAAACACTTCCTCGAGCGTCACCGGATGTATGTTCAGCCATTCCAGTCTGATGCCATTCTTCGTCGACTTTTCAATTATGAGTTTAACTGTCTCCTCCGCTTCAGGGCCTATGAGCTTGAACGGCTCGCCGCTGTTCACTGGCCTCTCGATGCGTATGTTTGGTATACTTGCCAGCATTCCGTCCACATCAGCTCCGTCATGGCTGAAGGACGCCTCTACCGTCTTGTATCCAGAGTAACTCCTCTTAAGGGCACTCACAGTGTCATTCGCCAGTATCCTTCCGCTGTCTATTATTGCGATCCTGTCGCAAATGTAGTCGGCTTCCTCCAGATTGTGTGTCGTGAAGAAAACAGTCAGTCCGTCCTTCGTCTTTTCGTTGACCATGTCAAGTATCTTTCTTCTCGTTATTGTATCAAGCCCGACAGTGGGTTCGTCGAGGAAGAGGAGTTCCATGTCATGCATGAACTCTCTCGCCACCTGCACTCTCCTCTTCTGGCCGCCAGACAGATCCCACATGCGCTTTTTCCTCGCATCCTCCAGCTCGAAGAATGAGAGCAGTTCCTCAATTTTCCTCTCGCGCTCCTTCTTCTGTATGCGCCACATGACACCGTATATGTCGAGCGACTTCTCCACCGTTGTGAAATCGAACGACTCTTCCTGGAGGACAACGCCGATCTTGCTCCTGAGCGCCTTCCCGCCATGCCTCACATCATGGCCCAGAACAGTAGCCTTTCCTGATGCCGGCCTTGCCAGTGTTGTCAGCACCTTGATCGTTGTTGTCTTGCCCGCACCGTTCCTGCCCAGAAAGC
The DNA here is from genome assembly GCA_021796175.1 of Thermoplasmata archaeon. Taxonomy (GTDB): domain Archaea; phylum Thermoplasmatota; class Thermoplasmata; order Sysuiplasmatales; family Sysuiplasmataceae; genus JAJZXY01. The sequence goes on along the minus strand of JAJYOM010000025.1, from coordinate 2,307 downwards.
CGAACACTTCGCCCTTTGATATGCCAAAACTGATGCCGTCAAGAGCATACCGCCCGCTTCCATAGGTGAAACGGAGGTCTTCAACATCAACGACACGATCGCTATCCAACTTTCCACCACTCTAGCGCCTGACTGGCTTCTCCTTCACATCCGCGCCCTCTGCCACGATGCAGTTGCTAGCATAGACTATCCTGTCCACGCTGCAGTTCCTGCCGATTTCGACTGAATCAGCGTTTATCTCGCCCACGTTGCACATGTCGACATACACATGCCCCGTAGATTCAATTCTGCCTATCATCAGTGTTCGCCTGTTCCCTGGTGAGAACAGGTTGATTAACTTTGCGCCACCCTTGCCGGCATTTATGTATGCGTCGCAGCACAGCACAGCGCCCACTTTTCCTCCACCGCTCAATCTGACTTCATGTCCCTTTGCGACATCCGCATGGACAGAACCTGCAATCCTTATCATCTCGGCTGACACAAGCTCTGGAGCACTGATGCTTCCCGATGCAGAAATCTCATGCTGCCCAAAGACACTCCTCGCGGCACGGCAGCTCCCGCTTGCAATTGTGTACTCGCTTCTGATGCTGCCACCGCAGTCAAGTGAACCGGAAACATTGACTCTCGAGGCACTGATGTTGCCGCCAACGTTCAGGCTGCCGGAACAGTCAAGCGTTTCACCTTTGATGTCCTTTGACACATGGCCCGACCCGGATATTGAGATATGTCTTGCGATGGCGGAATCCGCCCTGGCGCTGCCTGACAGGGTAAGCTGCTCAGATTCGAATGCTGTCTCTTCTTGATAACTATCCTCCTGCTCTGCTCCGAAACTGGAACCACCCGCGACTTTACCCTCGTAGTAGGCGTCGAACCTGTTGTCTTTGACCATTCAATCCCGGCCCCCTGCCTCCTTCAGTATGCTGTTTATTTCTCTCAGCAGCGACTTCAGCGTCTCAATCCTTTTTCGCATGAGTTCGGTTGCTTCGGCATCAGATATTCCGTAGTACTTCGGCTTCATTCAATCGCTTTCTCCTGTCGACTTCAGTGTATCCCTTATCTCTCCAAGGATCTCTATCATCTCGTCCATTTCCTCAATCATGGCCCTCTGCGCGGCCCTGAGTGTCTTGAGCCGCTCATCCTCCTCGGTGTCAATGCCGGGGAGTTCGCTGGAAAGGCCAATACCGACAACTCCAAGAACACCTGCAATCAGCAGAGAAAGCACAATTATGATTGTTCCAAGTATGCTGCTGAAGCCGCTCCTGATCGCAAACAGGGCTGCAACAGTAACGCCCAGGCCCAGAACTATCGATGGCGCAAGCATCAAGAGATGGTTCGATCTTCTACTCATTTTGATTCTCCTCCAGTTTTCTTATCAGAGCTGGCGTTATCCTCAACTCAAAATCGACTACATGGTAAGTCTTTCTCTCCCTTTCGTCGACTAGTCCGGCAGACAGCTTGCCCGTGACAAGGCCAGCCTTCTCGAGTGATTCGAGATAGAGGTGCACGAGCGGATATGACAGGTTGAGCTCTTTTGCGAGGGCATAGATGTGCTTCGGATCACGTTCAAGAGACGCGATTATTCTGATCCTGATCGGGTTGGACATCACCTTCATAAGCTTCAGTAGCTCCTTCCTGCTGCGTATCTCATCCACAGCTCATCAGATATGTAAAGAAATCATGATATATTAAATTTATTCTATCTATTCAACTGCAGGCAGGTATCAATTGACTCCCTAACTGATTATTATACTGCACACAGTCTACAGGACAGCCCAGTGCAGAGTGTGCAGGGAGGTAATCCCCGATTGAATCGCCGAACAGGTTCAGAGACGTCAAATACGGTCCACATTGTGATTTCGATGCATCTGCGGGACTATACAGGTTCAAACAATGAAACTGATATTGAACCCGTGGATAACATTGAGTGCCTTGCAAGTTCGCTGGACAGGCTGTTTCCCGGAATATCCCACAGGCTGATTGACGACCAGGGAAATGTGAGAAGGTATGTCAACATCTTCATTGATGGAAAGGATATAAGGGAAATGCAGGGACGAAACACTGATCTGTCGGGTGCTAAGGAGATTGTCATACTGCCATCTGTTGCGGGCGGATGAGAAACATGGTGAAATCAAAGCGTGGTGCAGGCAGTGGCGATGAAACGCTGCTCATGGTGGGTACGAAGAAGGGTGGTTTCCTGTTCAGGTCCAGGGATGACAGAAGGTCATGGAAGGCTTCTGGCCCCTTTTTCAAGGGAATACAGGTTTTTCATATGACATATGACAGGCGGACAGGAGCGCTTCTTGCTGC
>JAJYOM010000160.1 GCA_021796175.1 Thermoplasmata archaeon | reverse complement strand
CGGCAGCCGGTTGCTGAAGCACTGTCAAACTTCATCCCGGTGAAAAATCAGAACGCCGTAACATCAGGACTCATTTCATTCATTGACTTCTTACACAGTCTCCGGTGAATCCGAACCAGAACTATGTGCGGCTGCCGGGATTCGAACCCGAGTTTGAAGCTTGGGAAGCTTCAGTCCTACCACTAGACTACAGCCGCTTAACATTCTCGGACGGGTTTCTGACTTGCCCAGTCATGAGCCAGAAGATGTGTAACCTAGCTCTCTATTTAAATTCAGTCAGAATGAACGATTGGTCTCCCTACAGCCGGAGCACGTGATTGTTCCATGGAAGCGTTGTCGAAATATGGTCTGGCGCTTTCTGTATATGCAAGAGCAGGTAAGGAGATGCTGATGGCGCTTGAGAAATGCGCCAGGGACCTTAGGAGCAAAGCAGTCCAACCTGATACCCCGGTGCTTCAGGCGGCGGCTCGGAGGCTCTTCGAAAAGAACGGTTGCTCGGAAATGAGAAGGGGGAATATCAGGGACATCGAAACTGTATATTACAGCAAGAAACTGAGACGCCCCTCATTTAAGCGTTTCAAGCTGGCTCATTATGTTCCAGATTATTGTTCTTCCATGGAGGGGTATGTTTGGGTCATTGGCCAGTTCATCCAGAATAATATTCGCGCTGGCGGAGCGCACATCAAGAGCCTCTGTTTTAGACATCAGCTTGTTTATCGCCTCGGTTGCACCCTTCCTTATGTTCCTGGGTACCGATGTATCTTCAGCCAGCTGATTCAGTACGTCAATTATCTGTTTGAGCCTCTCGTCGTTGTTCATAACCAGTTCACCGCCCATGAAATCGTCCTTCCTTTTTCCAAGACAGGGGATCGTAAAGTCTCTCTCTATATTAGCTTTGCAGCCAATGTGTAGATCAGACGGACATACAAGGTGTGATAAAAGGCTTGTTGTATGCAAGCCCGCCAGTCGGTGGAAGCAATTGCAGGAACACCGGCCCGGTTACCTTGGAACCCCGATATCCTCCAGATGCCCATTCTCCTTGAAGGCAGTGACAACCATCATGGTTTTTGTCTCCTTGACGCCCTTTATTGCACCCAGCGTGTCAACCAGGAACCTCTTGACGTTCGAGTAGTTCTTGAATTTGGCCTTGACCACAATGTCCGCATCGCCTGTTACCATGTACACGTCGAATATTGCTTCGTGTTTGGCAACAGCCATGGCAATGCTGTCTGCTTCCTTCGTATCCACCTTGAGCTGCACTATTGCAGTGACCGCTTCATCTCCATAGAACGTGGTCATGACGTCTTCGATATCCGGTTTGTCCTTCAAGATTAACGCCTCACTTCTTCCTTAAGACATTTTTGGCTTTCCTGACAGCTGCCTTCTCCATTTCCCTGATGTCCTTCGCCATCACAGGTATTGACTTCTCGAAATCGGCCGCGATACTGTCAGCAAGTTTCATCAGATCCCTGCCCAGAGGTTTTGCCCCCCTGGCAATTTCCACAGTGTCTCCGGAGGCCTTCTTCAGAGCAGTGATACCCTTCCTGACCTGCTTTTGTGCGTCGGCGACGGCCTTCTTGAGCATCTCAATCGTCTTGTCCTCGCCTTCTGCCATGCTTTAACTGTATGCCTTCCTGCACTTAATTTCTTTTGGGAAGTCACTCCCCGTAACAAGGTTTAACTGATAATTCACATTTCAACACCGATGGTCGCGATATTCCAGAAGAGCGCAGCAGTCATCAACGACGAGTCAGAGGCAAGCAGGATTCACAACAAGGGCTGCTACGGTGAACCCCAGAGCGGCGGGTCGCTCAGGCTAAATCTCCTGGAAACACTATACCTGTTCGAAAGCGAGAGACTGAAAGTGGCCGATCAGGACGGTAAGGAGATGGATTTCGGCCAGCTCGTGACTTATGCCTCAAGGAGGATACAGAATTTCGAAGTTAGGTACATAGTTTACTGCGATCTGAGGAGACGCGGCCTTATAGTTAACCTCGCCAAGGAAGAGGAGGGTATCGACTTCCTGCTCTACGGCAGAGGAGATACTCCAAAAAACTCCTCACCTATTGCTTTCATAATGACAATATCGGAACGTTCGATGTTCGAACTTGATTCCCTCTTCATCCTCTGCCGGGGTGCAGAAGGAACTGGAAAGGAAGTGGTCCTGGCTGTGGTTGACGAGGAGGGTGACATCACCTACTACAGGACAAGAACGGTCGGACCGCAGGCGAAGATACATGAAAAGCATGATGGCGAATACCAGGGCATAGCACTTCTTGACAGGGTCATAATTTCAGATGAAGCCTCGGCGCTGGAGCTGAGAAAGAACGGATTCTACGGCAACATGCTCGGCCCCGGGCTGCAGATATCTATGCTGGAAGCAGTGCATCTCATGTCCAGAAGGGCACTCAAGGTGAAGAGTGCGAAGACAGGAAAGAACACTACACTCGCATCCGTTGTTGAGACAGCATCGCGCATTGATCCGGAGTTTGAACAGAAGCTGGCAGTCTATGAGGACATGAAGAGCAGGGGCTTCATCGTGAAGACCGGTTTCAAATACGGCTCCCATTTCAGGGCTTACGATGCAGACCCGGAGAAGGCGCACGCCCGCTACCTTGTGCATGCAGTAACAAGGGGTTTCCTGTCGGCCTGGCCAGAAATATCAAGGGCAGTCAGACTCTCCCACGGTGTACGGAAAGAGCTGCTGTTTGCAAGGGTGGGCGGTAACCGGATAGAGTATCTCGAGCTGCGAAGACATCTGCCGTGAGATATCTCAGAGCTCAACCTCGATGCCGAGTTTCTCCGTCAGTTCCTTGTACCTGTTCCTGATTGTGACTTCAGTCACACCTGCCACGTTTGCGACTTCCCGCTGTGTCCTTCTCTCGTTGGCTATGATAGATGAAACGTATATTGCGGCGGCTGCAACGCCGGTAGGACCCCTGCCGGAAGTGAGTTCCCTCTTTCCAGCCTCCTTCAGTATCTCCGTCGCCTTGGACTGCACATCCCCGCTCAGCTTGAGCTCGCTGCAGAACCGGGAGACGTAATCCTGCGGCTTGGTAGGCATGAGCTTGAGCTTGAGTTCCCTCGTCATGAACCTGTAAGTCCTGCCAATCTCCTTCCTTCCCACTCTGCTCGAGCCGGCCACCTCATCAAGTGTCCTTGGAACATTGCACTGCCTGCATGCTGCGTAAAGTGAAGCGGCCACAACGCCCTCGATGCTTCTTCCGCGGATCAGGTTGTTCGTAACAGCCTTCCTGTAGACCATTGCTGCTGTTTCTCTGACATTTCTCGGGAGGCCCATTGATGATGCCATCCTGTCAAGCTCACCAAGTGCAAAGGCCAGGTTGCGCTCAGTGGCGTTGCTTACCCTTATCCTCCTCTGCCACTTCCTGAGCCTGTAGAGCTGTGCCCTGTTCCTCGTGGGTATGCTCTTGCCGTAACTGTCCTTGTTCTTCCAGGATATCTCCGTCGAAAGTCCCTTGTCATGAATCGTATATGTCATCGGGGCACCGGTTCTCGCCCGCTTCTCGCCCTGCTCGACGTCGAATGCGCGCCACTCCGGACCCTGGTCTATCAGCTGGTCATCGATGACCAGTCCACACTCCTCACAGATGAGTTCACCCCTTTCGTAATCCCTCACCAGGTGAGTGCTGCCACATTCTGGGCATCGCTCAACTTCTTCCGTGCCTTCTCTTGTCTCCCTTGCTCTTGCCATCGGTTTCCCTCT
>JAJYOM010000159.1 GCA_021796175.1 Thermoplasmata archaeon | reverse complement strand
CAGGAGGGTTGCGGCGTCAATACGCCGCAACGGCACCAGGCTGAACAGGAAGGCTGTACAGCGCATCATGAGGGCAATGGACTGGACACTGCCTGCCAGGAAGAGAGAAAGAGCGGCAGCCAACAGTGCAAAGCCGGTGTTCATTCCCACGGCTCCAGACCAGCTGTCGGAGACAGACATCACATACATATGGTGTGGAAAGGACAGGTGGGGTTACATGTTCAATCACATGGACGTCTTCACGAGGCAGTGGCTTGCGTACACCTTCTCCAGGAACATGAGAAGGCGCAATGCCGTCGACAGCTTGGTGAATGCCGTTGACGGCAGGGACACAGCGCAGCTGATGCTGCGTTCCGACAAAGGCTCGCAATTCACATCAGACGAATTCATGTATTCCGTGAAGGCACTGGGCATAAGACAGGAATTCATCCAGGTGAGCACACCTGAACAGCAAGGACGCATTGAGTCCTTGCACAGCACGCTGAAGACAGAGTACATATGGCCGATGGAGTTCGGCAGCTTTGAGGAAGCTGCTGAATGCATAGAGAATACATTCTACGACTACAACAACGTCAGACTGCATTCGGCGCTCGAGTACATGCCACCGAACGAGTACTACAGAAAACGGATGAGAGAACACGACAAGGAGGTGGAACCATCAATTCTTTATCAGGGAAAGTGATTCAGAAGATCAGGGTCCATTCCAAACCAAATACTAAACAGCAAGTTGTATTCAATAAAAAGCAGAGGCCTATGAACCTGGCTTATAGTAGCCAATAGGACAAATAAATGCAGTAACCTTCAGCGTAGGCCCTTACCATTAGGATCAAATATTGATTCACACACATAAGGAGTTGAGGGGAGAAGCGAGGGATGACAAAATAGCGTTTGGATTTTTCGGTGAGAATCGATTCAAGAATATTGGAATGCAGTGCCCCGCCAACTCAAGCATTCAGCTTGAATTGAGGACAGAAACCACCGTCTCCGAAGCATGAAGAATGGCAGTGTTGTGGGTTGCGCTGGATAACAACGCAGTAGAATTCAGGCCCTGAAGTACCGCAGGACTGTAAAGCGGGCCGTTGAGTATCCAGGCGCCGAAGGGTCCAGTTACAATAACATTTGTATTGACATGGTTGAGGGTGACTGCGCTAGCTACTGGCGGCTGTGCACCGGACAATCCTTCGGTGGGAATAGTCTGCATCGCCTCATACTCCATTTCGTAGATATTGGCCGGAAGTGACAGTTTCAGCTCATTCAAACCGACTGACACTGTATTGGCCTTGTTGAGCACTATACCATTTGAAGACACGTTGAGGAACTCGTTGTACAGGTAGTATGATTGAAAATGAACACCCGGAAGCTGGATAGTGCTGGCAAATAGTAAACCGGGAGTGTTGGGGGCGGAATCATAAGGATCCGAGTAATGAGGAGTGACGTAGGCCGAAACATTTCCAAGCTGCTCTAGGGCAATATAGAACGCCCATGAGTCTGCAGCACCAATCGGGCACCCATACCAGGAAATGTAGTAAATTTGTGTTTCATTTCCAAAGCTGCGAGTGGAAACCTGAGTGAAATTACCCCATATGAGGTATTTCGTGGTGCTGGAGATTCCTCCGCCTGCGACAGCCGATGGGTGAAATAAAGCCAAGATAAAAAGGACGACGATGATAACAGAACCGATGACCATTAAGAGTCGGGTTGCAATCTTGCTCACTCTGGATCACTACCCAGCACGAATCGATGATTGCTCCGCAAGAGATTCGTATTAACCAGTCCCGTGCAAAACTTCGGGACAAATAGATCAACCTTATCTGATTTAAAATCAGACTGATGGACCATTCGTATTGGGCTACTAATGAATATCAAATTAATTAAAGACAGCACTAACATATAATCAGTGGTTGGAGAATATCAAGTTTTGCTTTATGGAAATGAAGAATGCGTGGGTCTACATGCTCGAAATGGCTTTAAAGTCGTAACCTGTTTAGCGTAGAGAGTTGCCGCCTACGACTTCTTTCAGCAATATTTTCCTGGCAAGATTCCTCAGCACTTCACGTATGAAATCGGTGACGGTAAGGTACCATGCTTTTGTTTGTCCTCCCAAGGTTACCTCCACACTTATCACTTCAGACAGCTCGGAGAGCAGCCTCTCCACGTACACCCCAGACTTACCTACAACAACCCCTTCGACGAGCAGGCAACTCAGCGCCGCTTCCACCCTGTATGCTAGCATGCGATCGAACACGTAATCCCTGACCCTGTGCGCCAGATTATGGCAAACAGGCTCAATCTCCGTGGAGCTCTTCGCCGTGCGGAATGCCTTCACCACGAGATCCTTCAAGAAGTATATGCCGACAGAGGTTCTCGCGTCAAAGGCGCCGTCGGGGCATATCAGCAGATATTTGGCGCCAATGTAAGCTTCCCGTGCAATCTCCTTCTTACTGCATAGCCACACTATTCTTCACCCGCCTCCGTGCTTCATCCTCGCCTCTATGAGTCCTTCCCATCACGACGTAATCTTTTTCATCTTGCTGTGCAGGCGGGACTCCCTCCATTCCCCTCCCTCAATTGACAGCCCATCCAGGGCCATGCCTATCTTCTTGAGAGCTGATTACCTTGCCTCCCTCTCGCGCATTCCACTCTGAGAGTTTGAAAACACGAAAAGCTCCCTGTCGCCTCCGAAGAGTTTCCACGTTGTCTTCACAGTATAGACTAAACCGGTCTTGGATTCGGCTACGAGCTTGTCAGGTGTCTCTGGATCATCCGCCCGCGTATTTTTCAGCTGAGACGAGGGGCCTCAGAGCAGGTGCCATCCCTTGCCTGCCCACTGCTACTCGTTTGCCCTGTTCACTACGCCCCTGTCGACGTCAAGCAGTCATTTTCTGCATTGGACTTCTGCGGTCAGACAAGAAGGTCGCGCAGTGTGGTGGAGCAGTTCCTCTTCCCGTCGTAGACGAAATCAGCAAGCGGAGCGCTGTCATGCATGTCCGCAACAACGGTTGCGTTGACCTGCAAGCCTGTTCTGGTTGTCCTAGTTTGCGCCCTTCAAAGCCATTGGACAGATGACGCGAAAAGAGAGCGGGAACCTTGAGTTTGACAGCAAGAAGAGAAGAATCGACAGGCTGACAAACAAGAAGCACACCTATATCAGATTGTTGGAAGAGGTGCCGGGGAAACCATGTGGCGATGTAATCGGTCCAGTGAGTCACAGGCCGCATGGCGGCGCGGGCATATTCCCGAGGGGCCACCCTGCCAGGGTGCCCGCACAGCATGTCAGGAGCCAGGGTATTCAATACGAGTACATGTGCCTGAACATCTACCATCAGCGTCTAAGTGTTTCGCAGCAGAAGCACAAGGGGTGGAGACCATGGCTGAAGTTCATCAGCCATGAAAGGAGCAGATATCCTTCCGATCAGCGCGTCTACTTCATACAGGACAACTTCGCCGCACACTGGACTCCGGAGGTGCAGGGATGGGCAAGGGAGAATAATGTCTCCCTTGTCCCAACGGCAACGAATGCAAGCTGGATGAATCCTGTGGAGTGCATTGCAGGCTATATTGAGGATCTGGCAATGTCAGACACATATTACACCGACTGGCGGCAGATGAGATGGGCTTTCGAGAAGGCGGACAATTACAGAAATAGTGAAAGGGTGAAGAGAGGCAAGAAATTCAGGGACACCCAGGAAGGAAGGAGAAAGCACAGAAAGCCTCTCTGGAAGCGTCACTAGTAATTTGCTGATACAGATAATTGAAGTTCAGGAACAAA
>JAJYOM010000024.1 GCA_021796175.1 Thermoplasmata archaeon | reverse complement strand
AAACACCAGGCCGCCAGGGTTCGAATTTGAAATCGAGGAGTTCCAGGTAACCTCTCTTGTTACGTTATTCTCCAAAGGAACAGTATAGGGACCATTTGTATTTTGAATCAGGTTCATTGAAACCCGGCTCGGAGTGGGAGTGACTTGGAAGTAACTGTAATCCCAACTATCTTGCAGCATGTTCTGTGAGCTGGCGCTAGCCTCAACTGCGCCGTTGTAGAGTATTGCAGGCTTCGACCCCGAGTAAAACTCATATGAAGCGTAGTAACCACCGACGGCCCAAGGTTGCCATCCGCCTGCCGCGTTGTTTGGACCGGATGAGTAAAATCCCAATCCCATGTCATCTGCCCCACTCGAATATGCCATGCTCATATCAAAAACAACGTTTTGTGTCTGAAAGCCACTTACATAGCCAAGCGCGGTCGCTGACCCCCCTACGTGGGCCATCATACCATAGCCACCAAATGGATACGAACCGTCTCCCCCCAAGGGAGCAGGAGGACCATTTACTCCTGTGATACTGGTCTCTGACCAAGCTGAAAAATTCTTGTCCTGCCAGAAGTTAGCATATATATCAAAGACCTCTTGGCCGTTGTCGTACTTCCCATAAGCACCGGCTCCCAGATATCGGAATTGCCCATTTGCAACACCGTACTCAGACAATGCGGAAGACTCTCCTTCCGGGCCTGTGGGATTGAAGAAGTTGGAAGAGCTGTTTCCGAACCCCATGTATATTATCTCTGATGAGTGTGGTCCCAAACTTGCGTTCAGCCTTAGCCAATACACTGTGTGGTTGTCTCCGGCTAGTCCCCCGCTAGCGAGCCAGGAAGGTATCACTGCCCCGTTTGCATAGAAGAATTTGATATTGGACAGGTTCAGCGCCTCCAGGTTGTAGAAGGAAGCGCTGTCGACGACGATCATCTGCTGAAACGACGACGGAGTTGCCACTCCCTGCGTGTTCGTGAGTAATATCTGGTAATACGACACTATGCCCGAGGGCAGAGGGTTGACAAGGCCATCCATGCTTGTAAAATTCTGCCAATCCGGTTCCATTGTGTTTAACTGAATACTTCTGCTCACTCCGTTATACCCTGATGCCTGAACACTTAGGGTATAGGTTCCATTTGATGGTACGCCGAACATGTAGTAACCATATTCATTGGTCAATGCGTGCATCCCGCCGTTTGCAGAGATGGTAACAGTCGCATTCGCAATAACGTTCCCGTTCTCTGCGTTCCAGTTGTGGTCCTTCGTATAGCCCTGTACAATGGTGCCCGGAATCTTCATAGCCTGACTGTTGATGTTACTGCCGTTTACATATTCGGGCGATTGGCTGTACTGCCCGTTTGGATCACTAGCAACAGGATAAGCGGGTGAAGTGTATTCATTGGGGGATGTAGCATATGTTCCCCAGACCTGGTAACTATCGCTCGGGTTGGCGAAGAATCTGAAAAACCCACGCTGGTTTGTTTTCACGGCATACGTCTTTTGGGCAGTACTGTCTGAAATGTAAATGGTCGCGTTTGCAGCTGGTTCCTTGGAAGTTGTGACGGCGTATCCAGCCATAACGAAAGCCGGTTCCGCCACGATTTTGTAAACATTGTTAATAGTTGTTGAGTTAGCACCGGTTAACTGATACTGTCCCTCATTTGTCAAAACGCTAGAGCTATTGAAGCCGTCGTTTGCCGGGTTTAGGAGAACCTGATATGTTGCACCGACTGAACTCACGTCCTGCCAAGACGAACCATGATACGTTCCAGTGTTGGACTCGAGATTGAATCCCGCATATGCCGGTGTGTTTGGACTGTTGGACACAGCATTTGAATCTGAAGTTGTAACGGTATTCAACAACGAGTCTATTAGCGACGCCCCTCCCAGGACCACCCCTGCTGTAGCGAGCAATAGTCCAAAGGGGGGGAAGGCGACTGCAAGGCCAATAGAAACCGCCGCAAGTATCAAGCCGGCAATGTTCGGATCGACTTGAGTGAGATATTCTCCTGTTACGTTGAGGCCAGTTGCATTCACCTTGCCACCAGTGCCAAGGGGGGTGAATTGAATGTTTGCTTGGGCATTGTCTTCTAGCGATGTAGTCATGGTGGTGGTGATTCCTGTGCCACCGAGATCAGTCAGATTACCGTTCGACAGTAATCCCATATTTATCGCAGAAGGGACGTATATAATGAGAGCACCATTGTAGCCGCTAGCAGTATATGACCCATCGTAATATTCGGAGAACCTTCCAGTCCCAAAACTCATTACACCGCCTACTGTTCCGCTCACATGAGATAGGGTCCCGGCAGCATTATAGAATGCGATGTCATAGTTTGTTTTGTTGCTAACAATCATAGGTGGTAGTATGTATTCCGACTGTGCAAAACTCTGCAGATCACTCAGACTTTATCCTGAATTTATTGCCTCTGTCTCATAAATCGTGTCATTGCCACCGTACCCCGAGAGCCAAAGAGGAGTCCCGTACACAGTTCCCCCGCCAGATTGAGCTCTAGCTTTTTGGGCTGTCAAAGGTACAACCAATAAGCCCGCCATAACAAATAAGATTACTATCCCTACCGACTCGAGGCGCTTATGTTTATTCTTGTTTTCCCACATTTCTATCCTCCCAGACCACCATTGAAGTTTAACCACTATTCATGAGAAGCACGTTGATTTTGGCGTAAACTGGCTTGCCCAGTCCTTGTAGTGATGCAGTGAAGTGCAAGGTATCCTCACCAATGTTTGCACCACTGAAATTGTATGCATAATGAGAGAGCGTGAAATATTCGTAATGCATGTCAACACGTAAGCCAATCTGAGTTACATGCGCACTGATCGTTTGGTTAATCAATTTGGAATCGGTCTTGAATGGCAGACCGGCGCCCCCTGTCTCTGAATTAACTTGGGGTGTTGAAACGTTTGAGTAAGGCTTAAGAGGAAAGGCGGAAGCAATCCAACTGGCAACATTATCGATATTCAATGAGTTCGACCACGTGTTTGTCACTGTCACTTGAATGCCTGTAGGGCGAAGTGACAGTGATACGTTACTTGTCACATTAAGGGCGATGTCTACATCCACTATGCTCTGAACAGGATCAAAATAGACATACAGAAAGGCATTCATTGTTAAATTGGAACTTGAATTGTGATAATAAAAACCAGAAACTACATCGAAGGTAGACTTAAGCGGAGAATAAGTAGAGGTATAGTTAGCAAAGTTTGCTGAGATGGTTTCATTTGATATTTTGTTATCTGTTATGAGCCCGAAATAAGGTTTCTTATCCGCAATTGAAAGATATGAGAAAACGCTCAAGCCCACACCAACCGCGAGGACCAGAATGACAACCGCAATCTTCTGATATAGCCCAAGATTCAGCTAACCCACCTACAATAGATATTCATTCCTCCCAAGACCGAATTTCCGTGGCAACATCATGTCATCTGAGTAGTTAAGGATTGGCAAGACATACAGTATCTCCGAACGTTTATAATGTGCCGACGGGCGCATCTGATTGAGTGTATTTTGCAGACGATAAAGCAAACAGCATCCCCTTCAGTTATCCAATACCGCAGAGAGCTGCGGCACCACGTTGCCTAATGAGCAGTGCCGGAGCGCTTCTTCTTTTCCGCACGTTCGAGCCTGCGGGGGGCCATATCGCTCATCTCTATAAGGAAGCCCCTGAAACTCACCACCTCCCTGAAGAGCACAGGCCACAGCATCTGCAGCAACTGCCAGTATGCGAACAGGAAGAAGCGTATGTGCACGTCCTCGACTTCGACTTTATCGTTGCCTCGTCCTGTATGCGGAAGCCCGTCTCCATGTTCCACCTGCCGCGGTATGTGTCAACTATGCCGTCCAGGTCTATCTCCTCCCGGTTTGTTGCAAAGCACCAGTCAACGCACTTGTCCAGACTCTTTTCATATATCTGGCGCAGAAGCGCATAATTCGTCTCGCTGCGTATCGCCGTCCTGTCCCTGTTGAACGTGAATTCGTGCTCCACCGTCCTCATGTCGCCCGGGCGCATGGGCGACAGCGCCTTCTTCACTGCGCCGTTCTTCGGCACGAATATGAGACAAGGCACTCCTGTCCTGTCGGGCGCAACCATCAGTTCGTTGGAGTAGAATCCCCTGTCGAACAGCATGAGCCTTACGGATTTGAACAGCGGCTTCACAAAATCAAGGCTGTAGGTCACGTCCCTCGCCATATTGTATCCCGTGTGCACAGGTATCGATATGAGCGGCACGCGCTGCGGCATGTCGCCGCTTACGAGATGTGCCCGGCATGGATGAGAATTTGAGTGTGAAAGTCTCTTACGGGGGTTGGCAGCACCAACCGTTAGCCGAAGACAAGGATACCAGCCGCGAGGTTGGATCTTAAAGAAGTCCAAGCCAAACTCCCCGCCAGACGAACAGAAACCGCATCATAGGCATGCGCATTCGGGCGAGCTCGCTTGGCAGAGCAAAGCCCGATGCTGCCAAGGAGTGCTCATGTAGATGCGGCTGGTACATGGGAGGACAGTTCCCATCCTTACCCGGGGAGGTCTGACATCATGCGGCTGCATGTGCATTCAGGCAATGCTCCGGGCCGATTCACATGCCGCCGCAAACAGCGCAGCAATGTGCTGCTGAGATGCCAGAAGTCAGCAGACGTCATAGTACATGCGGAAGCTTGGAAGGACGGAAAACAGGTAATGCGGTGACGGCTTTGAGTTCGAATCCGGGGCAGAGAAGGCAGAAAACATCGGACGATGGCCGCCATGCAGGCAGAGCGGTGAAGCCGCTCGAACTGCATGGGGCGCCCAGTCCCGGGACGGCACAAGTCGCACAGGGCGGATAGATTGATGGAGGCCATCAATCCACAAACGCTTCAAAACCTGTTAACCGCAGTATACGGACCCGTGCGTAAGGTGGTGTGGGAAGTCGGAGGCTAACCGCCTCCTCCTACCCGATCGACAGTGCCCTGTCGATGAATATGTCGAGTGTTGTGACTTTCCTGTAGAGTTTTTCCCTGTTGAGCTCAGTCGCAGCCATCTGACCTCTGATTCATGTGCAGAGCATGCATCCGGGATGTAATCGGATCGACGGGCAGGTCAGAAAACGCCGGAAATGTGTTTTTCAAGTACATTTCCATACGGTCATAGTACAGACATTACGGTCCTGTTCGGACATACTGTATGCAGTAGTATCGCCGAACTGTGATCGCAAGTAGGTATGCTGTTCCAGCTAGGCGCTCTGCCAGGCGCGCGATCAACGGCGATTCCTCGATATATCTCCCTTAACCGAAGATGCGTAGAATAATATTAAACCCACTTTGGTTCAGTTCCGCCTCAGCCCATAATATTCAGTTGCTGCCCTGTGTTTATTGAGCGCATTCAGCTCACTCTTTCTGCCTGCCTGTCATCACCGGTCTACTGATTTGCCCGGCCTGCAGTGTTAACAGCACATATGGAAAACACAGTGACATTATATCATGTAGCCTCTCAGCGGCATTTCAACCAAGGATTTCCTACGGCGAAATTATGCAGTTTGAGTGACGGGAGCGTGCGAGGGCCAGTATGGAGCCTGTCTCCAATCTACCTGGAATGCACATACCATTCCGGCAGTCTCATCGCTTCCGAGTAATGTGGCCCCCATGTGGTGAAATTTTAAGTGAATTTCTTTCACTAACACTGCTTGCAAAATTAATGCGGGTACCCGGCCGGATCTTCCAAAAGTCGGAGTATTCATGACCAGTAACAATGCAATCATTCAACTTGATGTTGACTTGCTCCCGGCATTCATCGCTGCATTTCACTTTCTAAGCATATTTTCATTTGATTTGTAATCTATCACCGGTGCCGGAGGGATGGGAATGCCTCCGGCGTCTGGAATTGACTTGTCTACTTCGCAGAAACGTGAGCTTCATGAATTCATGAAGGGCTGCAGGAAAGCAGAATACAGGAGGGCAGTCGCCATACTGTTGAGGAGCGACGGTGAGAGGGTGGAGGATGTTGCCAGACACCTCT
The DNA here is from genome assembly GCA_021796175.1 of Thermoplasmata archaeon. Lineage (GTDB taxonomy): Archaea > Thermoplasmatota > Thermoplasmata > Sysuiplasmatales > Sysuiplasmataceae > JAJZXY01. Next base: position 9,656 of record JAJYOM010000024.1, on the reverse strand, counting down.
CCGTTTCAACAAAGACTGTGTCTGTCTGGACTGCCGCATACATGTATAACGGACTGGATGGCATCACATCGAAGAACAGGGGAAGGATCGTCAGTGCAGACGGCATGGCAGCAAGAGAGCGCATACCCGGGTTGCTGCATGCGGCGCCGGAGGGTGGGAACGTCATGCTCGGCCGATGGACTGCCTCGTCCCTTCACATGGCACTGGCTGGCGAGGGTGTGGCAGTCAGCCTGTCCACTGTGCGCAGGATACTGTGTAAGTCCGGCTATGTCTGGAAGAAACCAAAGCTCAGGGCGCCCGGATCGCTGAAGAAGGATTACAGAAAGAGGAAGAGTGTCGAGAACTACAAAAGAATGGCGCCGGCACTCAGGAGCAGGGGAGTGGCGACATACTTCGAAGACGAGAAGTGGATGGAGCTTCTGGCGAAGCTCCAGTGCGCATGGATGAAGAAAGGGACGGAGCTCATTGTGCCCACGCCTGGATACACTGCCAGATGGAATTTCTTCATATCGCTGGACTATGTCACAGGCGCCATCGTATGGAACTCATTCGGAAGGAGGAGGAATGATGAGTTCAGGGTACACCTTTCCAATGTTATTGCGCACATGAAACGCGACGGGATGAGGAGGGCGATACTGTTTCCTGACAAGGCATCCTACCATGACACGCCCGAGGTGAAGCGTTTCCTGAAGAAGCACCCCGAGCTGACAATAAAGCGTCTGCCGAAGAAGGATCCGAATGTCAATCCCGTTGAACTGCTTGTCAACAGGAGAATGGCTTCGGCCGTCCAGTGCAACAGATGCTACTACAGCAGGGATGAACTCAGGAAGGCGGGAAGTCAGTTCCTGTCTCACTTCAACGCACGGTATGCTGTTGCATAGCTACTTTCTTTTCCTCTTCCCGCCGTCGTCCCTCCTGACCCGGCCGTACTGCTCTTCCGCTTCATCCTCCTCTTCAGCCTCAATCGGTATTGTTATCGGTGTTGTCATTCTGATGAATACGTCAAACATTGCAATCCTCTGCTCGATGGTCAGATCTGAGAACTGTGCACACAGCTCATCCCATGCTATTCTGAGTGTTTCGACTGCCTCATGTACATTCTTCCTCTCCTCCTCCTTGTCACGTGCCATGTGAGTGAAATCGTCGTAGGCATTAATAGAGTACCCAGTGAATAGTAATGGAATGTCGATACACTACAATTCAAATGGTGAAATGCTTAATCTGGTATCCGGGAGCTGTTGAATGAGCGTTGATTCAAGCAACGAGAATGGTAGATCCGAAGAATGCGGTCGTTACATCCTCAGTTGGAGAATGACTCACTAACCTGAATGCGTGGTCCAGTGGAATCAATTCACTTGGTTCGTGTGTGCCAATGTAATAATATGAAGACCGTCATTCGATTTCTTGCCCGGAGCGTGGTGGGAAATGCTCAAGCGGTTGAAAATCGTCATAATTGTGGTAATACTTGTAGTCGCAGGTGTTGCCTCGTTCAGTTATGAGCGATATTTGCAGCAACACAAGGCGCTTCCATATGTAACGTCTACCAACACCGTTGCCAATGAAACACTCAAAGAGCCATTCGTGTACATTGACTCTGGTAATACTACCGAATACAACTACAACGCGACCACCCAATTCGCATACAGGAACGTGACATCCAATCTGACAATCCAGGTAAGATATCTGCGAACATATTTCGCAGGTGGCTATAATTTTGTCGGAGTCATCTTTACCATGGAAGTCTTTGGAAACATAACAAAAAAACTGCACATTACCTCCCTTTCACTCACACTGTCCGACTACAGCAACTATAGCAACAGTTATGTCGAGGGATCCCTGCAGATTGATAGTCCGATCTTCATCTACAACGCCTCCCCAATATCAGGACAGTACTTTGACCAGTCTGCATTTGGAAACTTCAACATGACAGCCAAGTACAGGCTGAATGGTACAGTCGACACTGCAGGCTACAGCAGTTTCGGTATTTCGACCGCTTCGCTTGATTCGAGCCAAGTGAACCTTTACCTTCCCCCGCACGCAAGCAGTACCGGAACTCATATCGTACGTTTTATCGCAACACTCGGCGGACTCGCTGATCCTGTATCTGTCACAATCAACCTCTTGCTGGTTGATACATCATGAGAGTTAGCCATCCCGGGCAATTGCATGCTTACATTCCCGTAGCTTGCAGCGATATTCTACTCATGCACTCTGATTGGCGTTTCGACCGAACGGACTTGAAAGGCGGGGAATGACACGCGGCAGATGCAGTCATGGCATGAATGCCACTTCATTGGGCTCCGGTTATGAACTGCACTTGAGACTTGTCACGTTGGCGACGTGATGGAATTTGATGCGCATGGCATTGCGGACAATCATTCGAAATGGCTATCAGAATAGCTATCAGCGATCAAATTGAGTCAGTCTTTTTTCTGGTGCAACGCATATCGGAGGCGAACCTTTGTTGTACACACACATACTCAGTCAAGAAGGGAAATGGTTCGGGCATTCTACTCAAGCTCAATGTCCCCTGCGGCTTAATGCTGTAAGCTCTGAAGTTCTCCTGAATCCCGACCAGTCTGGATTACACCTGTCTTGCATCCATTTATGGCGAATTATTTCATGGTGTCGTCCCACTTTTAGCCTAGCATTCCGCAATGCGTAATCACCAGACCTGTAGAATATTTTGCCCGTACCGTTCCCTTTGTCACAGGCGACAGAACCAGTGATGCCAGCAGCAGCGTCCCCGATGAGGAAACAGACCCTGGTCCTGTTCTTTCCAGCCCACACCATTCTCCCTGTATTCCACCTTTCCTCCATTTGCACTCACCATTCCTTCCATGGCACATATTCGAGAAGCAAATTGCATTGCGCATAGATGTTCACCCCCAAACACTCAGTAGTTGCTTTCAAACACAGCAGTTGCCTGATCAATAATAGCTGTTTTCAACAGGCTGACGAGTTACGGAACTGCTGCTGAAGGTATCGGCTTCTTTATTCAAACAGCCATACCTCGGCAGGAACTGCAGGGTTGAACCCCGGCAACTGCATCATCATGCATTTTGACAAATGCAGCATTAGCGCACCCGTTTCATGATTATTTTCGGAAGTTCTGCAGATGCATCGCATACCACTCCTGTGATCAGGCTGCCGCCGTGGAGCGGTTATCTGGGAATACAATTAATATTTGAAATGGATAAACTGCACTGCCGGGACATTAAATGACATCGAATGGCATCCCTCTTCTCTCCGTAAGGGACCTCCAGATTTGTTACAATACACCCTCCGGTGCCGTAAGGGCTGTCAACCATATCAACCTCGACATGGAAAGGGGCGAGGTTGTCGGCATAGTGGGAGAGACAGGCTGCGGGAAAAGTACGCTTGCACACTCAATACCACGCCTTCTGCCTGAACCGCCTGCACAGGTCGTCGGCGGCGAGATCAGATTCGAAGGCACAGACATGCTTTCCCTCCGGAATAAGGAAGTGCCGAAGTACCGTGGCACCGGAATAGCAATGATTTTCCAGGAGCCGATAAACTCACTCAACCCTTCTTTCAGGATATTCGATCAGGTCGTTGAGGCGATCAAGGTAAGGAAAATGCGGGAGGCCGGTATGGAGGCGACATCCGCAGCGGAGCCGCATGACTACAACGAGCCAAAGCCTCCTGTTTCGCACCCCCTCCGGGAAGTGACAGCTACAACACGCAGGAACCGGTTCGGGGACATTGAATTCGACAGGAAGGAGCTCATGGCAGAAGTGGTCGAGTTCCTCTCCATGGTGAGGATAAACGATCCCGAGCACATACTCCGGCTGTACCCGCACGAGCTTTCGGGGGGCATGAGACAGAGGATAATGATCGCCATGGCACTTTCCGAACAGCCCAGGCTCATGATTGCAGATGAGCCCACAAGCGCACTTGACGTCACCATACAGGCTCAGGTGCTCTCCCTGATGAAGGATCTGATTGAAGAGGTGCACACTTCAATCCTGTTTATCAGCCACGACCTCGGCGTTGTTGCGGAAATAGCAGACAGGATAGGTGTAATGTATGCCGGTAATCTCGTTGAGATCGGAAAGGCGGCGGACGTATTCAGCAAACCTTGCCATCCGTATACACAGTCACTCCTCAGATCCTTCCCCCACGGATACAAGACGGATGGAAAGCTTCCAACGCTGAAGGGCGCGGTCCCAAACCTGACGCGCCTCCCCACCGGCTGTCCTTTCAGAGGCAGATGCGAGTCGGCTATGGACATATGTGCGACAGCTATGCCTGATACCATAGACCTCGGCGACGGCCACCTGGTTTCATGCTATCTCAACCGGAAGGGGGCAGCATGATTGGATGACGATGTGCTGTTTCAGTCCAGGCACATGGTGAAACACTTCACTCTTCAGAAGAGCATTACCGAGACAATCAGCAGGAGCAGGCCAAAGAAGGTGCACGCCGTTGACGACGTCTCACTGACAATACACAGGGGAGAGGTCATGGGGCTGATAGGCGAAAGCGGATCTGGCAAGACGACATTCGGCTGGATTGCCGCCAAGCTGCTTGCACCCACTTCAGGCTCCCTGATCTATGACGGCATAGATGTGAGTGGCCTGAGCGGCGAAGAGCTCCGCAGGTGGAGGCACCATGTTCAGATAGTATTCCAGGATCCGATAACCTCACTTAATCCAAGGCTGAAGGTCTGGAGAATTGTCGGCGAACCGCTCATGGCAGCCGGAGTAAGGGAAAAGGCAGCCATAATGGAGAGGGTGGAAAAGGTGCTCATTGATGTGGGCCTGCCGGAGAGAAGCGTCGAACTGTATCCGCATGAGTTCAGCGGCGGGGGAAGGCAGAGGATATCACTTGCGAGGGCGCTGATACTCGACCCGGAGATGATCGTGCTGGATGAGCCAACAAGCGCACTTGATGTTGCCGTTCAGGCACAGATACTCAACAGGCTGATAGATCTGCAGAAGGAAAGGAACCTGACATACCTTTTCATATCCCACAACATCGGCGCTGTCCGCTACATTTCAGATACAGTGGCAATAATGTATCTCGGCAAGGTTATGGAAGTGGGAAAGGTCAGGGATGTGATGGAGAAACCGCTGCACCCCTACACCAGGGCGCTGCTGCTGTCTGTGCCGGTGCCCGACCCGGTGCGGAGGAAGTTCAGGTTCAGGATAAAGGGAGAGATACCCACGCTTGTTTCCCCGCCACCCGGTTGCAGGTTTGCAGGCAGGTGTCCCTTCGTCAGGGACAGATGCAGGACGGAGGAACCTGTGCTCCGCGGATTTGTCAACGGCCACACTGTCGCCTGCCATTTTGCAGAGGAACTCGAAGACAAGGCAATAAACTGAACATGAAAGCGTCACGCTTATCATCATGGTGCCTCTACCGTCCACGGATGGCCAGGACAGACGTACCGTTCTACAGGCAGACACTCGACTTCAGCTGCGGGTCAGCATGCATACTCATGGTCCTGGGGCACTTCGATCCGGGCTTCGTCCTGAACAGGAATGCCGAGATAGACATCTGGAGGGAGGGAACGTCTGTTCTTGCACTGGGAATGGGCCGCTACGGCCTTTCATTTCCGCTTGTGAGCAGGGGATACCGCGTTGAGGTTACAACCAACTCCGGGGACATAGACTTCATGCCCAGGATAAAGGAGAGGCTGAACCCGAACCAGTTCGAACAATTCAGGAACCTCTATTTTGAGAGAAGGGAGAGAGTGCTGGGAATGGGACTGGTGGAGAGCAGGAGGGAAGACATATCAATCGATACTGTCAGGACAACGATCGAGGGAGGCGGCATTCCCATAGTGCTCACCAACGCGAAGGAGCTTGGAGACGACGACGCTCCCCACTGGGTGGTCTTCACCGGCGTGGAGGACGGCACATTCACAATAAACAATCCTCTGGATTCGGCTGGTGGCAGCAGTTTCGGCTCCGCCGAATTCAACAGGATATCGGGTTTCAGGGGAGAAAAAACTATAGTCTCGGTTTTTGACAGGGCGAATGGCCGCTGACTGCGCCGGGCCCTCACTTCATGTTCATTACGACCACGTCTTTCACAGCCCTCATTTCACTGAAGGGCAGGACCAGCCTTCCCTGATCATCCGTTCTGAACAGCCTTGGCTCTATTTCCTCTGCCGGTATGACAAGCACGTTCTCTATCTCGCCGGTCGCTGTCTCCACGATGAAATTGTCTATGAGTCCAAGTATCTGCCCATCCTCTGTCATCACTGTCTTGCCCTTGAGCTCGGTTATGAACTTCCTTGTGGAATCCATCTGGCCATCCTCTCTGTAAAAGCTATGCTTGGGCAATAGCCGCCCGACAATATTTAATCATTTGTTTAGGCGGCCGCCTGCTTTGCAGGGCCATGTTTTAAGTCCGTGATTCACTGTTCTCCTGACTGCCGGGGGCATTAAGCATGAGGTCTATTCCAGCAAAACTGGTCACATGGGACGAAATAGCCGATTGGTGTTCCAGTCTCGGACGCATGATTGTCGACAGCGGTTACAGGCCGGATGCAGTAATCGGCCTTGCCAGAGGCGGCTGGGTGCCAGCCAGGCTTGTCTGCGACGAACTCGTCACCAAGAACCTGATATCGCTCAAGACGCAGCACTGGGGTGTCACTGCATCCAGGGACGGAAAGGCCAGGCTGGTCGGTGAGCTGCAGGAGGATCTGTCAGGAAGGAATATTCTGATAGTCGATGACATCACTGATACAGGTGACAGCCTGCGGCTTGCCCACGATCACGCAAAAACACTGTCGCCGGGCGGCATCAGGACTGCGACCATGCTGCACATCAATCACTCGAGCTTTGTCCCGGACTATTATGCAAGCGAGGTTGACAAGGACAAATGGACATGGTTCGTATTCCCGTGGAACTACTACGAGGACATGAGCACATTCATCAGGGAGATACTGGCTGAAGAGCCGTCGCCGGAGAGGGAGATAGCATCCCTGCTGAGGAAGAATCACGGCATCATAATGACAGAAGGCAGACTCGGCCGGACTCTGTCGAGGCTGGAGATACTTGGTCTTGTGAGGCAGATTGAGGGCAAATGGAGCGTCCTGGTGGAGGAAAAGGAGAAGAAGCGCAGGTGAAGACTACCTGAACCTGCCCCGGAATTTTGCAGCGCTGTCCCTGAGGCAGTCGAGGACTGCGATCCTCTTTCCTGTGATGAGTGCCTCGAGCGCGCCTCCACCGGTGCTCAAGTACGAGACTTTCCTGTCGAAGCCGAGTTTCCGGGCTGCCGCCGAAGTATGCCCGCCGCCTATGACACTGTATATTCCGGGGCGGGTTGCAGCCTCGAAGAGAATTCGTGTACCGGCGGCAAACTGCTCCCTTTCATAGACGCCGGGCGGTCCGGAAATAAAAACAGTTCCAGCTCCGGATATTATCCTGCTGTATTCTCCTGCAGTCCTTGCACCTATGTCAAGCGCCCTGCCGTCCTCCGGCCATTCGCCTATTTCCATGTCAACCCTGTTCCCTCCAATGTCAAATCCCATGTCTGATGGAAGGACTATCTTCGTGCCGGTGCCGGTGAGTTTTGCCGCATCATGGAAGTAGACGCTGCCAGCCTCCTCCCTTACGGCTGACTCGGTGGCGCCGTCAATCCGCACTCCAGCTGCAACGAGGAAGGATATTGCGAGGTAGCCTGTCAGCAGTACCCGGTCCACCTTTCCGCTCTCGGCAACGGAGCGCAGCGTGGGCAGAAAATCACCGAACTTCTTTCCGCCGAACACGTAGACAGCAGGCTTCTTTGGATTGTCGAGGAGGGGGGATAGGTGTATCAGCTCACTTTCCATGAGCCTGCCTGCGGCTGAGGGCAGTGTTGCAGTGAAACCAACCATTGAGCAGTGCGATCTGTGAATGGCTGCAAAAGCGTCGTTGATAAAATAGTCGAAGTAAGGGGAGAGCGAAGTCACCAGCTCCGTTCTGGAATGTTCCGCCGCGGTACCGCTCTTCTGCTCATAGTCCAGCTGCCTGACATTTTCGAGCAGCAGCGCCTTTCCGGGCTCCAGCCTCTTTATTGCTGATCGCGCCTGCTGGCCGCAGATGTCCTGCACAAACTCGAGATTGCCGGCCATTGATGCCTTCATTGCCTCACAGTGGCTCTGAAGTGAGATGAAGTCATAGTCGCCAGGCCTTCCCTGGTGGGCGAGCATGACAACTGCAGCCCCCCTGTCAAGAAGCTCCCTCGCAGTTATGGTGGCTGCTTCGATTTTTGCCGCACCCTCCAGCTTGAGTGTATTCCTGTTCACGGGCGAGTTGATGTCGACCCGCAGCAGTATTTTCCTTCCAGACGGGTCAAAAGAGTCGAGCGTCTTCACGCCGTCAAGCAGCATTTCTTCACTTTCCGATGCCAAGCGACCTGTCTGTCTTCCTTATGCTCCGGGAGGCGTCCTTTTCCATTTCCATCATCGACCTTATGCAGTCTATATTCTCAGGAATGACATCGCTTTCCTGGTGGACTGCCTGGTAGTAGTAGAGGGATTCGCCGTCAATGTGCGTGCCGTCCTCCCAGACAATTGTTTCCGCAAAATCACCGCTGTGCCTGCCGAGGTCTCTTGCAATCTCCATGATCTGTCCGCTTGTCCTGATGCCGTGCTTGCCGCTCACGAACCTTATCCTCGGCATCTGATCCCAGAGGGACAGGACATCCGATGTCTTCACGCCTTTCTTCCTGAGCTTTGCATGTATGCAGTGGACGTGCATGTTTGTTGTTGGCACCTTGACCGCCATTGTGCTTATGTTGAGGCCGGGCAACACTGTCCTGACATCTGTACCGTGATGTGTCGGCAGATGGAGCGACGGTTCGACCGCGTTCAGCGCGCTCCCCTTCGCCTCCGCTGGGTCCGCACCCCTTCTCACGATGGCTGCGAACGCTTCTTCGACCTTGAACATCCGGTCAAGCGGGTAGAGTGTTCTTATCAGCCCGGTCGTGTTGCAGCTAACGACCCTTGCCCATTTCCTGCCCTGCGCCAGATCGTAGGAGGAGAATGCATTGAATGAGAGGCCTGCTATCCCGTGCTCCTCCCCTCCCTGGAATATGGCTTTCACGCCGGCCTCCTCGTACAGCTTCTTGTTCTCCTCACCGACGCCGTTTGGCGAGCAGTCGACAACAAGGTCCACCTTCGTGAGCAGATCCTGCAGCACCCCCTCCACCCTGAACCCCTGTTCCTCCATCACTTTCATCTGCTTCTCATCCAGGGTATAGAGCGGCATTCCCTCCCTGTTCGCTATGCTCGCCTCGTAGGTTGGCCTTGTCTTTGTCACACCCACGAGCTCCATATCGTCCTGCAGCTTGACAGCTCTGGCCACTCTCTTCCCTATCGTCCCGAATCCGTTGACTGCTATCCTCGCCGGCATATCCACTACCACCATTGGACTGGTTGATGAAACAGTTCATCAGCGGCATATCCGCCGACCGGCATGATGCCGCTGTTTCCGTGTTTGGATGTATGTTGCGCTTAATAATATATCCACGGCTGCCTGCCAGGCAGACCTTCTCCCGGATGGCTGACGCATCGCTGTCTTCCTTCTCACGCGCGCGAAAACAGTTAAATAATCATCCACGTTAGTCCGAAACGTTTCGCGTTGGTATTTATATGGCCAGAAAACCGGCAAGGATGTATACGAGGATCAGGGGTTCAG
>JAJYOM010000158.1 GCA_021796175.1 Thermoplasmata archaeon | reverse complement strand
GCTACGGTCACCTGAATGTGTGCATTTCCCCGTATCCGCGCCAGTTGCAGACTGTTAATTCTTCTAGAATCAGTGTTTTCCCTCCATGTACAACCGTCTGAGGATGGCTTTGGCTTCTGAAAGCACAGAGCTTTCTGTATGCACCAGAGGCCCTGTCGGCATTTCCTGCTTGTTTCCGTCAATGAGGGACTGAAGAACGGCATCGATTTCCGACATAATGCCTTCGGGCAATTCGGATGAAATGTTTATCGGAGGTTCAACTGTTTCTCCCGGCCAGTCAAGGTGAAATGCGTTTTCGGCCAGTTCTTCCCGGAGCGATTTCACCGAATTAACGGCGTTTTGAGATATGCCGGGAGCGAGAGCGGTCCTGATTCGCAACAATTGCTCAGAGACAGCACCATTGCCGTATATCGATGAATGGAGCGCCATAATATCTGTTTCATCATTAATCGGGGTCGTAAATTCACGCCATCGGAGCTGTCCAACGCGCTTCTTTGTCAGGACCGGCTCGCTCTGAGAACTGTCAATTTGCACGAGGACAACATTGCCTGGATCAATCTCGTCAAATCTTGTCTGTTCGGGTGTTCCGGAATAGACAGTTCTCCCGTGTCTGCTGAAACCATGCCAGTCTCCAAGGGCAAGGTAGTCCAGTCCCGAGCGATCCTGTCGGTCGGATGGTATCGGAAAATTGCCCGGATGGGGGATTACATCCAGTGTGCCATGGGCGACACCTATCCTGATGCACCCGTCATCGGCGGTTCTCTCCGGTATCCAGCCAGTCGGATCCGTTCTGCTCAATTTCTGTGCGACGGGACATGGAAAGAGCACCGCACTGTTCGCAACACGAATTTCCTTTGGCTCTGTAATCAGCCTGACATGGTTCCCGGCCTCTTTCCACGATAGCCTGTCCCAGATGCCTCCAGTGAGAAGCGGATCATGATTGCCGGGAAGCACAAAAACATCAATTGGCGCAAACTTATTCAACAGTTCAACCGTCGATCTTACTATGCGATCGTCAACGTTGTGACTGTCGAACATATCACCGGCAATTATGACAAAGTCAACCCTTTCCTCTTTTGCCAGATCGGCTATCAATGACGCGGCCTGATATCTCTTATGCCTCAGATCCCTTGATTTTTCTCCCATATGGGCAGTCTTCAACCCCATATGCCAGTCCGAGGTGTGAATGAATTTAACCGACATTGAATAACCGCCAACCGATGCTGCTCGTTTACATCGTTGAACTACAATCACAGGTTAAAAACATCTTGCCCGACCGACCCGATAACCAACACGGAATTCTGAATCCTGATTTTCACTGGGGCTCTGGGGAAATCGAAAAGACCAATGTTTTTAAAAGGCGGATGCACGGAATCCGGCGTAATAAAGTCAAATATCTATTTCGGAATTTCCTCTATGAAAGGTAAAGGCATGACATAACTGACTCACGCAGAGTGAGCATCTTTATTGCACCTCCTGAAATCACAGCCATGTATAACTCGGTCAGAACTGCTCACGTCGAGTCATTGCAACCTGGCCAGGAAAACAGCATTTGGACTCACGAGCGCACTGTGCGCTGGAGGCGGTATGCGTGCATTCCCCGGTGGACTCGAAGCACAGCCTGCCTCAGAGGATATCCAGTATTGGCTGTAGCGGTAGAAACTGTCGCAGGTACTTTAGCGGCATTACGCAACATGCCAGTGCTCTTCCTGCGCTAGCTCGCATCATCAACGCGCTTCAATATTCGAAGAGCGGTGAGAGTAATCCACTTGCTCGGCTTGCCTGGTACCTCCAGCTCAAGTGGCTTGACTTTCTTCACACTCAGGTTAATTTTCGTGCCCGGTCCCAGATCCGGATGCGCTCTGTCTAATGCCCATGTTCCATCAGCGCGGCGCTTGTCCTTGAGTATCTTGAGAGCAGGCCTGAGACGCGGGTCGTCTGCGAATCCAAGCTTGGTAATCATGTCGAGGCCAACCAGAATGTCATAGTAGATGTGATTCGGATAATGGAATCTGAGCCAGGGGGCATACTTTCTGCCTTCCTGAAAGAGTCTTCTTTCCAGATAGAACTCAGCTCCTCTCGTTATGGAACGCTCAATCCTGCCCGATCGTTTTGACTTCGGCATAGCCGCAAAGGCGGCCAGAGCCTCCCAGCTGTCCAGCGTCCCAGGCGTGCCCTGTGAACAGTTCCATCCACCGTCGTCCCTCTGGTCTTCGATGAGCCAATCATAGAGCTTCTTCACACGGTAGTCGTCCCCGTAGCCGAAACGGGTCATCATGCGGGCGGTATTACCGACGTAGCACACCTCCTCATTGAAGATGTTGATCATGGTTCCAAGCTTGAGCTTGTACTCGAAGAAGCAATCGGCGATCTTTCTGATTCGAGGGTCTCTGGAAGTGAGGCCCATGTCCGAGAGAACGATGGCCCTCCAGGTGGTGGCGACGTACTCCGGAACACGGAGAAAATTCAGCCATTCGAGTGCATTCGTCGGCCCGTGGGATTCCCAGAACCCTTTCGGTTTCTGGAGTTTCAGTATGTCCCGGGCCCATCCGATTCTCGGAATTCTGGAATAAGCGTCTCTCACTTCGGGATCGTCTTCTCTGCGCTCCAGCAGGTCTACCAGAGTGTGGTAGCGAACGGACGGCTGGTCTTCCTCGAGCAACCAGTTCACGAGTTTCATATACCGGCTGTCGTGCCTTGAATTGAAAGCCTGCGGCATGGTGGGGGGAAACCTCTATGGTAAAATATTTCGCGGCTATTTAGGTACATGTTATCCCACCGAACTCATGGACAGTGTTTCGCATTCCATCTTTCCACCTGTCGCCGTTGAGTATTGAGAACACATGGACATTGTTACGGGCCCGCCGGGATTCGAACCCGGGTCGCTGGTTCCGAAGACCAGCAGGATGATCCTGGCTACCCCACGGGCCCATAGCTGAAACCCCGACGATCATATAAAGAGTGCATCGGATTGCACGCAGGCAATCATCTCCGCAGCGAGATATGATAAAAAGCATTCACTTCCTTTCTATCATTTCAATCCAGATGCCGTTAGGATCTTTTATGAAGGCAATCCTGCTCGTCCCCAGCAGGTATGGTTCTTTTGCAATCTCGACACCCTCCTCCTTCATTCTGGCAATGAACTGATCCATGTTTTCGATGCTGAATGCTATGTGGTCCAGCTGATCGCCTTCCACATACTCGGTCTTGTCTTTCCACCAAGTGAGTTCGATGTTGTGATTGCTCCCCTCAATGCTGAGAAATGCGATCTCAGCGTTATTCTGTTTTATCTCCCTCCTGCTTTCAAGCTTCATGCCAAGCTTGTCAGTGTAGAAGTTTATTGTTCTGTCCATGTCCTTCACATTAATCGACGTGTGCAGCATCTTCATGATTCCACCCCGCTTCCTGTACCTTCGTCTTCAAGCGGTACAGGAGCGCCAAGTCGTTCAACCATATTACATGCTTCCATTAATAATGCTCCGTACGCTGATGAGCGTATGCATCCCTGACAACAGGCAGTTTATGACGTTGCTTCATTTGAACAAGGCTTCCAGTTAAGCATTCAACCACATTGCCTGCGGTGCCTTCAGTTAGAAGTTCCTGAGCATTTTCAGTTCCAAACACTTGTCAAGCATAATGTCATAGGTTGAGTCTGCCCCTACTGCCAAATATATCCTCCTGACAAATGGCAGTGCGTGCGATAGGGAAGGTGCCTGGCGTTCGATGAATTCGGATGCGCTTCAGGCATTCTTGCGGGACAGACAGTATCTTCCCAACAGTTACAGAGTAAAGGCTCGAGGAAGACTGCATCATGCCAGCATCGAGGAACAGTATCTTGATCCGCGAGTC
>JAJYOM010000157.1 GCA_021796175.1 Thermoplasmata archaeon | reverse complement strand
CGCTATTGCGGACGGTGCCACGGAGTCGAGCTTTTCTGATATCTGGGCAAAGTCACTTGTGACTACATTCGCGGAAAACCCGCCGGGCTTCGTCACAAACGACAGGGATGTGATGAAAAGCATACTCCAGCTGGCACGTGAGCGCTGGTATGCCAGCATCGACTGGAACGGCCTTCCATGGTTCCAGAGGAACAAGGCACTCCTCGGCTCATACTCCACTCTCCTCGGTCTTCAGATAGATGGCCAGGATGACAGAAGGAGATTCAGGTGCATGACCATAGGCGATTCATGCATGTTCCAGATAAGCGGAAGCAGGATGGAATCATTCCCCTTCTCTGACAGCAGCGACATGAGCAACACGCCGAGACTCATGTGGAGCGGCCGCGGATTCGCAGCCGGCCAGGGGAAGGACGTGGACATACCGGGCATCGAAGTGAAGTACGGGAAGCTCAGGAACGGAGACATTGTGTTGCTTGCAACAGATGCGCTTGCGAAGTGGATTTTGCAGAGAAAGACAGAAAGACCATGGGCGGAGCTGTCATCCCACTTAGATGATTTCGATGCTTTTATCGGCGGCCTGATCTCCGAGGGCCGGATAAAGAATGATGATGTGACACTGGTGGTCATTTCGACAGTTTAGCCATGCTTTGCGGATCGCATCCTTCCCAGAGCGGGTCGTGGTTCAGCGCTTCCGTCAGCATCTTTGTGAGATCACCGACAGTTCCCTTTGCCCTGGCGAGTTCAGCGATGACACCTGAATTTGCCGGATCTGTGAAGTCTGACTTCCTGAAAATGAGGCAGTCCTGATCGCCCTTGTTGTACCGGGACCACACAGAAGCGTCGTCGGAGACTGCCAGCATTGAAAGATACACCACAAGTATTGAGAAATTGTCGAGTCTTTCAGAGTAAGTGCTTGAAGTTCGCCCCGGATGCTGGAAATTGTCGTGCCCTATCTCCTCCGACTTCATTCCCCTGAATTCGTGGACGTACATTCCGTCATAGTCTACAAGCATCAGCTTGCCCGAGTCGCTGATGACTATGTTGTCACCCGCGATATCGCCGTGTGCTATTCCGGCGCCCCGTATCTTGATCATCTCATCCAGGAAGTTGCCGGCAACCCGTTCTATGGCGTCCTTCTTCTTCAGATGTTCAGATATGAAGACATTGAGGTTTGTTCCCTCGACCCAGTCCATCATCAGTGCCGGGAAGAATGTGGAGGGATTCCTGAGTGTCCTTACTGCCTTCGGAAGGTACTGGAAATCAACGAATGCCATGTCATAGCTGGAAACTGCCTTGAGAGTCTTTGATATTGCAGAATATCTCCTGTTGAGATCAGGTTTGCTTCTGGTGAAGCACTTGAGTGCGAAGTATGCGTTGTCGCTTTCCAGCTTGAAAACAGTGCCGTAGTTTCCGGATGAGTAAATGATGTTGCCGGCCAGCTTGACGAAGGGGTTCGGTATTACCCTCGACTTCCTCATCTCAGGGTATGCCGTATTCACGCTGAATTCAATGTTCTGCATTGCCTTTGAATAATCACTCTGTGTCGGCCATGGAACGTTTGCGGGGAGACTGTCGTCAATCAGGGCCTGTTTATTGACCGAAGGAGCGCGCAACCTGCCGCGCAGTGAAGGGAGACGGCCTTGCTTCTCAGCTGGGGTCTGCTTCGGCGGAGGAGCTGGAACAGGCGTGGGCAGCGGACCGGGCACCTGGGATATTGAGGCGATCCGGGTCTTGGCTCTTGATGCCGTTTTTACAGGTTGTGCGGTTCCAGCCCCGGAAGACTGGCCTGTTGCAGTGGCCCGATGCGCTGCATGATTGAGAGCGCTCAGGTTGAGCTCAGACACCGAGATCCTCTTTGTTGCACCCGGCACGATGAAGGAGGCAACGAATACAGCGTAGCCCGGGAACTCAAGATACTGAAATGGAAACAGAAGCATTATGGCAACAGGGACGGGGGCAATGACAAGGTATGCGACCCTGGCCAGCTTGTTGTGCACAAAGATGAAATGTACTGCCTCCATCAGGACGATCGCGAGCATAACCAGCAGTTCACTCTGGACGGGAGTCAGCAACCGTTTATAGATAAACGGAGCCACGATCAGCAGGATTCCGAAGACTGAGAAGAACAGCCTGTGAGATCCCAGATATCCGGCGTGGTAAGCATAGGCAGTGAGCGCTGCGAAAACAATTGCGATTGCAACAAGTTCGTATTCGGCAAGCAGATGCGCAATTGCAGCAAATATCAGGGTCCTGGCAAGAATTGAGTATGCCGATTCCAGCACAGCCAGAGGGATTATGACTATCAGTATGATTATGAAGAGTGGTATCAGAAGCTTCTCTATCGGCTTCATAGGGATTGGTGTGGAAAAGCGTTCGTTCTATATACCTTAGTGCGTCCGCAGTCTCATTTTTCGATTTGAGGACAAAAGCCGATATATAATTGTGACATGGCAACAAGGGCGGTTAACAGCGAAACTGACTGATGCGTGATTAATGGCCGATTCCAGTAATCTGAGGAAGATGGCTACACTGGCAACTGAATAAGTGCCTGGAGTTTTCGGTTACCCTGGCTCAGTCGAGTGATCCGGGCAATTGACAATAACCACTGTACCCACACCCGGTCCAGTTACATTATTGGGGCCGGGGGTGATCCGTTATCATATCTCATGCTCAGGCTCCTGTGCAGCCGTATCAGCAGATAGACAAAAACAGCAGTCACAAGCAATATGCCGTGGATGGAAACGAACTCGATGAATATGTCCCACACAAAGAGTGCTGAAAGCATACCGGTTGCAATTGACAGTTTCGCCATCTCATTGTCAATATCACCTACCCTCGAGAGCAGGAGCTTTGCCGAAATTGCAGTAACCGACAGGAGGAATATTACGCTGGCAAGCGGCGGCAGTGTGTTTCCTTTTGCCAGGAGATCCACAATCAACCACGATGCAAAGAATACTGCTGCAGAGAGAGATATAATTACAGGCCCTCCTCTGGGATGCCCTGGCCGGGGTCTGAGGATGTCTTTTGGAGCGAAATAGGCGCAGAAAACCAGCAATATCGAAATTGCCAGAAACAGCAGAAAGTCGAAAAAGTCGGGCTTGGAAGGTGTGAGAACGTAGAGCAGAGCGATCAGTCCGAAGTACACTATCATCAGGATGCCGACAAAGCCCCTGTCGAACCATTCCCTCCTCCGGTATTCAGGGAAGAGAAGTTCGACTAAGAGAATTGGAAGAGAAATGCTATACAAACTGTGAAAAATGGTAAGCCCAGCCGCCCACACCCAGTTAACACCGAATGCCCTTCCGTAAGTGCCGAAGACACCAACCGGATTTCCAGATGCCTCAAAGAAAGTATGGACTGCTATTCCCTCCTCCATTATACCGTAGGCTGCGCCTAGAAGAAGGATGGTTCCCCAACCCTTTCGCCATCTTGCCGAAGCTTCTCTTATCAGCAATGCTCCGGCACCATACAGACCCAAAATGACCATGAACTGCAACACAAACATGTGTGGATCGGTAACAGCCAGTGTTATGGGTGTTGAACCGGTTAGAAGCTCGGGAATGGTTGGAGCCAGAAACAGCAGGGCGAGGACCGGCTTCCAGCTGCCTATCTTCAATTGCATGCCTGTGATTCGAAGTGGGCGTGTACTTAAAACATGCCTCCTTCTTCCAGATGAATGAGAACAGACAGCACGAAACAATGCAGTAACTATAAGTGCCTCAGGTCACAGCGATCCAGGAAATTCAGCAAAAGACCAATATGTGCGCTGGAGAGCGCGGGCTAATATAAAATCCGGAGAACAGGGAGCATGAGAAGCAGCTTTAATCTCAAAGGATTATCACCATCGATGTTCATCAGTTAC
>JAJYOM010000023.1 GCA_021796175.1 Thermoplasmata archaeon | reverse complement strand
CCGGGAAAGCTTCAGGCACATCACTAAGGTGTGATTTGTCATATGGATATGTCAGGATTAATTCAGCCTATACAACATGAAAGGACCCCGGTCATAATCATAAAGACCGGCGGCAGTCTGATAGAATCAGAGGCGAGCATAGGTTCACTTTCCGAGGATATCTCCATGATGAGTGACGGCTGCAGGTTTGTGGTAGTCAACGGGGGTGGAAAGGAGATAGACAGGCTCTGCGGGCAGCTCTCTGTTCCGGTGGAAAAGGAAGCAGGATTGCGCGTCACGGGCCCGGAAGTGCTGGAAATTGTGCAGATGGCCCTTGCAAAGAGTTCAAGCGCGGTTGCCGCACATCTCCAGTCGCACGGAGTCAGGGCTGCCCCTGTTCCCGCATTTGCCGCAGGGATGGTTTTCGTTGAGAAAAGGGAGCTGGCCGGAGGGAGGGATCTCGGCTATGTGGGGAAGATCGCGTCTGTAGACTGCACGCTCATCGAAGCCATGCATTCCGCGGGAATTGTTCCAGTTGTATATCCGGTGGCGATGGGGCCTGGATATCAGCTTTACAACGTGAACGCGGATGAGATAGCCTCCGGGATAGCTTCCGCCATCAGCGCAGATGCACTGCTGCTCATGACGGATGTAGAAGGCGTACTTGTTAGCGGTTCGCCTGTGAAATCACTTACCTCCACTGAACTGGAGGCGCTGAAAGGTGAAGGGCATTTCACCAGCGGCATGATTCCAAAGCTCGAGGCTGCGTCCAGGGCAGCGGCGGGCGGAGTTGGGCATGTGTACATTCTGGATGGCAGAGGCAGCGGAGCATTGAAAAGGTGCATAAAGGAAGGTAGGCCGGATGGTACTGAGATACAGAAATGAGAAAGTGACCCGCGAGACTGAGAGTTCGATACTGAACACATACGGAAGGCAGCAAATCTCCTTCGTGAGGGGAAAGGGATGCACGGTATGGGACAGCAGCGGCAGAGAATACATAGACCTGGTTGCCGGAATCGCTGTCAACAGCCTGGGGTACAGCCATCCTAGACTGGTCTCGGCAATCTGCAACCAGGCAAACAGTGTGATACACACATCCAATCTCTATGAGATTGACAACCAGTCAGTTCTCGCGTCCAGGCTTGCAGCGCATGCGCAGTCTGCCGGATGGAAAGTGTTCTTCAGCAACAGCGGTGCGGAGGCTAACGAGGCCGCCATAAAGTTCGCTTTCAAGGCCACCGGAAGGCGGAAGATCGTATCAATGGACAATTCATTCCACGGCAGAACTGCGATGACACTCTCGGTTACTGGCCAGCGCAAGTACTGGAGCGGCTTTGAGAATCTGCTCTACAAGGATGTCGAGTGGGCGGAGTACGGCTCTGCAGAGAGCCTCAGGGAGAAGATCGACAGCGATACTGCATGCGTGATGGTCGAGCCGGTGCAGGGTGAGGGTGGAGTTATTGTCCCGGGGAAAGACTATCTGACTCAGGTCACTGAAATGGCGAGGAAGAACGGTACCCTTGTGATAATGGATGAGGTGCAGACAGGAGTCGGCAGGACGGGCCGTTTTTTCGCACATCTCTGGGAGGAGGGCTGCAGGCCGGACATAATCACAATGGCAAAGGCGCTTGCCGGCGGCCTGCCGATCGGCGCAACATTAGTAAGCGGCAGCGTTGCTTCTGCAATCAGGCAGGGGGACCACGGTTCCACATTCGGCGGCAACCCGCTCAGCACGGCTGCGGCCAATGCAGTTCTCGATGTTGTCGAATCCAGCGGCTTCATGGCCGATGTCTCAAGGAAGGGAGAGATGCTTGTTTCGGGTCTGCGAAGAGTGTTTGAGAAAGCGCAATATGTGCATGAGGTAAGGGGAAAAGGGCTCATGATCGGCTTAGACATGGACAGCAAGTCCGCGGCAGGATTCAAGTCATTTGCATTCGACAGGGGGTTCATTGTGAATGTGACGCACGAGCATGTGGTCAGGCTCGTTCCTCCGCTGGTGATTGGCGTGGAGGAGATTGAGTCGTTCCTTTCAATGGCAAGGGCATTCGCTTCATCGTATGTGCATGCAGAACCCGCCAGCGGCCATTAATCGGTCCTGCGGGGCGCGGAGGAAGGCGGAGACGATTCCAGTCAGCTTTTTATCCAGATAGCATATACGATTTTCCGATCCTGATTTGACAGAGAAAACATCTGCCGAGATTACAAGGGACTACATAGCACAGCATCCGAGCATCATGGACTGCCTGTCGTACGATGTGGTGAATTTCTCCGCGCTTGCCCGAAAGATTATGGAGGAGACAGGCGCAAGGAACGAAGAAGCCGTGATGATAGCATGCAGAAGATATCAGGTCGAGCTGAGTAACAGGAGAGCAAGGGAGAATGACCTCATATCCACGCTCAGGAACAGTCGCGTCAAGCTCAAATCAAAGGTATCGCTCATCAATGCAAGGAATGAGCCGAGGACACTGCAGATTCTTCAGAAGATCCAGCAGAGCATAGTGTCGAAGAACAACAGCATGCTGACGGTACAGCAGGCCAGCAGGGTGCTCACAATCATACTTGACGAGGAGAATTTCGATGAAACAATGGGCGCCCTCGGCAAGGAGCTCGTCCTTAATTCGAGGACAAGACTCGGAGAGATCACTGTCGAGAGCCCGGAGACGATAGTGGAGACCCCTGGCATACTCACACGCTTCTCCTCGGTTCTTTCTGAAGCGGGTGTGAACTGCCTGGAAGTTGTAAGCTGCAACACGGAGTCCACTTTTGTTGTCACGGAGCTGGACATGATAAAGGCGTACAATCTTCTGAGTTCACTTGTGAGCTGAAACAGCCATTGTTCATTTTCGAACTTCCGGCACTCAAATTGTCCGAATGTTTACAACAGTATTAACATCGAATTCCGGCTACCATCGAAGCTGGTGCTCTGATTGAAGATTTCTCGCTACCAGGGCGACATTGCTGTCCTGGCGTATTCCGGGGGGCTCGATACCTCCGTGGCCATAAACTGGATAAAGGAAAAGTACTCGGTCGAAGTGGCGACAGTTGTCGTCGATGTCGGTCAGGAAGAAGACCTGAAGGAAGCTGCCGATCGTGCGCTCGACAACGGTGCAGTGCGGTCCTTCCTTGTTGACTCGAAGGAGGAGTTTGCAAACACATACATCGCCGAGGCGATAAAGTCGAACGCCATGTATGAAGGGAGATATCCGCTCAGCACGGCGCTTGCAAGGCCTCTCATTGCCCAGAAACTCGCGTCAATCGCCACAAAGCTCGGCGCCAAGTACGTCGCGCACGGTTGCACAGGAAAGGGGAACGACCAGGTCAGGTTCGAACTGGCTTTCAAGGCGCTTAATCCGGAATTGCGTGTTATCGCTCCGATTCGTGAGTGGAACATGAACAGGGACGATGAGATCGCTTATGCGGCAGCACGCGGCATAAAACTCAGGAAGAGCCAGCCTTCAAGGTACAGCACTGACGAGAACCTCTGGGGAAGGAGCATAGAAGGCTCAGATCTCGAGGACGCTTCGGTCGAGCCGCCTGAGGATATCTATCAGTGGACATCACACATGGACAGATGGCCGGACAAGCCCGAGTACGTGACAGTTGATTTCGAGGGTGGGTTGCCCGTTTCACTCAACGGTAAACCCATGAAGCTCTCCGAACTTGTTGCGGAACTCAATGCCATTGCCGGCAAACACGGGGTGGGCAGGATAGACCATCTCGAGGACAGGTTCGTCGGCATCAAGTCGCGGGAGAACTATGAATGTCCATCTGCTGTCCTGCTCGTACAGGCGCACCGTGCACTGGAGGGCCTTGTGCTGTCAAAGGAAATGCTGCAGTTCAAGTCAACGGTAGAGAACAAATTCTCGGAACTGGTTTACAACGGCTTCTGGTTTTCAGATCTGATGGAATCACTCAGAACCTTCACAGCATCCACACAGGCTGAGGTTACGGGCCAGGTCAGAGTGAGGCTCTTCAAGGGAAGTTCGACCGTCTGCGGGCTGAAATCCGAACATTCCAGGTACAGGACAGCGTTGTCCACATACTCGAGGGGCGACATATTCGACCAGAGGGCGTCTGAAGGTTTCATCTATATCGTCGGCCTGCCTGTTGCAGGCAGTGCATTAGGGGAGTTCGGTACTTCGGATGTCCAGGAAAGAGTTGTGGAGCGGAAGATTCAGAAAGCAGCTTGATCCGGCAGCGAAGAGATTTTCCTCCTCCCCTGAGGACAGCTCGATACTGAAGTTTGACATAGCGGGCAGCATAGCGCATGCAAACGGCCTCAGGAGAGCCGGACTGATAAATGATGAAGCACTGAAGTGCCTTGTCGACGGCCTCAGATCAATCTACGCTTCTTATGCAGACAGCTCTTCAGCCCTGCTGCATGGGGAAGAGGACATACACATGGCGGTGGAGTCCAGGCTCACCGAAATGTACCCTTCCCATGGACCCAGGCTTCACACGGGCAGGAGCAGGAACGACCAGATTGCACTCGATTTGAAGATGTTCGCCCGGGACGGGCTCCTGCGCCTTGCGGAGCATCTGCTCCAGCTTGAGGGAGTGCTGCTGAAGGTGTCAAGGAGGCATGTGAACGTTCCGCTTCCAGGTTATACGCACCTGCAGCGTGCACAGCCGATGTACCTCTCCCACCATCTGCTCGCTCATTTCTGGAGATTCATGCGTGACATAAGGCTTGCAGGAGCGCTCTTCGATATCATCAACAGCTCCCCGCTGGGAGCGGGTGCAATCGGTGGAACCGGCCTTCCGCTCAGGCCGTCCTACACCGCAGCACTTCTGGGTTTTGAGCATACATTTGAGAACTCGCTGGATGCAACCACGGACAGGGATTTCGCACTCAACATTGCTTATCTTTCAGCCCTGATATCGCTCCATCTCTCATCCCTGGCCGAGGAGATGGTGCTGTGGAACACATCCGAATTCGGCTTCGTTTCACTGCCCGATTCTCTCTCAACCGGCAGCAGCCTGATGCCGCACAAGAAAAACCCGGACATCGCGGAGCTGGTGCGCGGGAAGAGCGGAGGAGTCATCGGAGAGCTGGTGTCCGCCATGGTGACGGTCAAGGGGCTTCCCCTCGGCTATGCGAGGGATCTTCAGACGGTCAAATCACCGCTGTTCCACGCTGTTGACGAAACCTGTTCATCACTTTCCATGATGTCGCTGCTTATGGACGGTGCCGGGTTCAACAGGAAGAAGATGCTTCAGAGCGCCTCAGACGAACTCACATACTCCGTGGAGATCGTGGACAGCCTGGTCCGGAACGGCATGCCGTTCAGGGAGGCGCATTCGTCGCTGGGGAAGGCGGTGTCCGCCTCGGTGGAAGGGGGGAAGAAGCTCGAAGAGGTTGTATCCGGACTCTGGCCAGGCATGCATTTCCCTTCCTCGCCGTTGGAGGACATAGAGATGCGTTCATCGGCAGGTGGAAGCAGTCTGTCAAGCGTCCGCCGGCAGCTCGATGCGGCGGCGGATGCAGTCAAATCGTCAAGGAACTGGTTATCCTCCTGCAGGCGGAGGGTGTCGAAGGTGGACAGGCTGCTTGGGCTGAAGTAGGCAACAAGCAGGGGCGGACTACTTTCCAGACCCCAGATTCTTCCGCACCAGCTGCGTCTTCAGCAGCTGGATTGTGTACGCCGGATCCACGCCCTTGGGGCATGCTACGGAGCAGGCTCCTGCGAATTCACAGTCCCAGACATGCGTGAGCTTGTCCACCATTTCCAGCCTTCTGTCACCCAGCTCGTCCCTTGAATCTGAATGGTAGCGCTGCACCTGTGAAAGAGCCTGCGGCCCTATGAACACAGGGTTGACGTTGACAACGGGGCAGGCATCGAGACAGAGACCGCACATTATACAGTAGGAGAACGGAAGGAACTTGACCAGATCCTCCCTTGTCTGTCTGTACTCCTGTTTCGCAGCATACTTTTCAACCTCATCCTTCCTGTACAGGTGCGGTAACACGGAAGAGTGCCTTGAAAAGAAATCATCAAAGTCCGTAACCAGATCCTTCAGCAGCGGGTGCCCCTGCATCGGCCCGACGCTTATGTTTCCGCCGTCATCCATATTCTTGAACACATTTGTCTCGCATGCGAGCACCGGCTTGCCGTTTACCTCCATGCCGCAGGAACCGCATATTCCCATTCTGCAGCTGTATCTCACGGCAATAGTCGGATCCTGTTTCCGCTTGATGTCTATTATTGTATCAAGCACACTGTAGTATCTGTCCACCCTGACCTTGTAAGTGTGCTCTTCAAGCATCTTTGTCGATGGGTTGAATCTGTTGAGCCTGACTTCGACAATTTTCACATTCTTGCTCGTCCTGTTGTCTATATCATGGTCGTGGCTGACGACACCCTCCTTCTGCCTGATGTCCAGAAAGTGTGGCGGCTTCTGTCTTTCCATGAACACGTCCCTGAAGCTCACTATGCTGAAGAGTGCAAGGCCCAGCATTGCAAGATAGAGCATTGCCCTGGACGCGGCGGCTATGTGCAGCGCGTTGAAGATTATGTATAGATAGAGAAGGACGGGAACCCCCAGCATCGGGGCGTATACAGCAATCATTGAAAGCCAGGATCTCCTCAAACGAGTGCACCCCCTTTTCTTGTCATCACGCCATCATCTCCGCGATAAGAACAACGAGACCAACCAGCCATAGCGCGAGTGCAATGTATGGAATTGCCCTGTATCCGGGGCTGTCCTTTTTTCCCAGCATACCCGAAAGGAAAGACTGATTCAGCCTTCCGAATGCTATGCCTCCGCTACCGGTCAGCGACAATCCCTTCAGTGTCTCGAAAACCTGAGTGGAGAAGAATATCCAGTCAAGGACCAGCAGCACCTTCCACACGGCATCAAGCTGGCTCACACCGAGACTGAACAGGAAAGCAACGACTGTCAGCAGTGATGATATTATGAGCAGTCTGTATGAAATAAGGTGCACCAGTGCCTCAGCATCAAATCCGCGCAGCCTGCCTATATTCGACAGCCTGCCCCTCGGATCGTAAATGTTCTTGTCGTCCGCCATCAGTACACCCTCTCCACAGGTTGCCATTTTGTTATGCTAACAGGCAAGTAACTCAGATTAACTGCACCGTCCTTCCTCACAGCTATAGTATGTTTCAGGAAATTCTTATCATCCCGCTTCGGAAACTCAACCATCGCGTGGGCTCCTCTGCTCTCCTTTCTCCTGATCGCTCCCTCCACTATTACCTCTGCAAGATCTATGAGATTACCGATCTCCAGAGCGTCCCTGAGGTTTGAGTTGAATTCGCTCCCCTTGTCCGCAATGAAAACATTCGCATATTCAGACCTTATCTGTGTGATTGCCTTCCTTGCATCCGCCAGTTCATCCGTCTTCCTGTACACATAGACAAGATCATCCATTGTCTTCTGCAATCTGGCCTGCAGGTCATAAGGGTTGACACTTCCCCTGCTTTCCAGCAGCGCATCAATTCTCTTCTCCTCTGCTTCCGCCCTGCTGAGGAGCGACGCGTCAGCAATGGTCGATGATTTTGATATGTAGCCGGGCAGCGCATCTCCTGCAATGCGTCCCCATACGGAGCACTGGCTGAGTGAATTGCTCCCAAGTCTGTTCGCACCGTGGACGCTCACGCATCCGCATTCGCCCACAGCCCACATACCGCCTGCAGTGCCGCTTCCGTCCCCGCTGATTATCTGTCCCTGTGTGTTGACGTTTATCCCACCCATTGTGAAGTGTGCGGCTGGCCTGACGGGCAGCGGTTCATCATGAGGATCGACGTTTATTGACTTTATCGACAGCTCCTTTATCATAGGGAGTCTCTCGTCAAGCAGTTTCGCGTCAAGGTGCGTCAGATCCAGGTGGACATACTGCATCCCGGTCTCCTCGTGCGTGTATCCCTTTCCATCCCTTATCTCAGTCACTATCGCTCTCGATACTATGTCCCTCGGTGCGAGCTCCATCTTGCTCTTCGCGTACTTCTCCATAAACCGCTCTCCCCTGTTGTTGCGAAGATACCCGCCTTCCCCCCTGGCAGCCTCTGTGATTAGTATGCCGCTGGGGACAAGGGCCGTGGGGTGAAACTGGACAAACTCCATGTCTTTCAACGGCAGACCCGCCCTGTATGCCAGTGCTATCCCGTCTCCTGTGCTGGAATGGGCCGTCGTTGTGAAACCGTATACCCTGGAGCATCCGCCCGTCGCTATGACACACGCTTTTGCCCTGAACAGTTTCATCTGCCTGTTTGCCAGCTCAAATGCTGTAAGGCCCGCAAACTTTCCCCCGTCCATTATGACTGAAGTGGCGAAATGCTCGTGGAATATGTCCACGTTGCTGAGACCGACCACTTCGTCGTAAAGCGCCCGCATCATGAAGAAACCTGTCTTGTCAGCCGCGAACGCGGTCCTGGGAATGCTCATGCCGCCAAACGGTCTCTGCTGAATCTTACCGTCATCCGTCCTGTTCCATGAAACACCAATGTGGTCATAGAATCTTATTTCCTCAGGTGCACCGTTGGCGAGAATCTCCACCGCGTCCTGATCAGCCAGGAAATCCGATCCCTTGACCGTGTCGTACGCATGCAGTTCTTTTGTGTCCTCGTTCCCTTCCGGGTAGAGTACTCCGGAGATCCCGCCCTCCGCCGAGACTGAGTGGCTGCGCATTGCATGCAGCTTTGTAACGACAGCGATCCTAATCTTTCGCTGTCCCTTCAAACTCGCGTGAATTGCAGTTGTCAGCCCCCCGAGGCCGCTTCCAAGAATTATGGCGTCGTAATCCAGAACTTCCATCGGGCATCAGTGGCTGTTATGATACCCGACTACAATTTATAATTTCGCGAATGTGTGCGAGTGCACTTCATTGTATCTACAGTCACCAAAAACTGCAAAGCTTAATATCGGTACTGTCTGCTCACAATATCAGGGTAATCCGTTTGGGGACAGAAGTAAGGAAGAAATGCGTCAGGTGCGGCGAACTCAAGTACGACGAGCATCCCAAGGGGAAGTATTTCCACACAAACAACCTGTTCATACTTGGATGGTGGTGTGCTGACTGCCTGAAAAATACACCGAAGGAAGAGGTGGATGCGTGGGTCAAGAAGCGGCTGTCAGAGGTGGAAGGAAAGTATGACAGGATATACGAGCATTACAGGTCACATCTTGTGCCCGGCCAGGATGAGTAGGGACTCAGCCGATCCGCTATTCCGCTGCGCTTTCATGGATGTCAAGTGAATGCGTCAATTTCACTTTCTCATCCAGCATAGCTGATACAGAACAGTATTTTTCAACCGAGAGTTCCACGGCCCTTTCTGCCTTTTCCCTGGAGATGTTTTGCCCGTAGACAACGTATTTCACATCAATCCTGTCGTATATCTGCGGATATTCTTCTCTCCTGTGTCCGTCGACTGATACGTCGACAGTCGAAATCCGTTCCTTCATTTTTGTGAGTATGTCTACAATGTCTATTCCGGTGCACCCTGCCAATGCAGCCAGCAGGATGTCCATTGGGCCAAAATTGGCCTTTCCCTTTCCCCATTCCATCGTCACCGGTCCAAGCCCATCTGCCTCTGCAATGAACCTGTTTCCACCTTTCCATGTTGCATTTACCTTCAAACGCACCACACAACGACATTCGAAGACTTTCCGTTATAAATATGTGCAACACCGGTCAATCAGTCATCAGTGCATTGGCTGCAATATGTTCACCCAGGAAATTCCAGATTAGTGCTTTCCACTATGAACATTGTTAATTTTCAAATAAAAGTCTTGGCAGGCATTGCAATACACCAATTGGAATCTGAACAACGTGCATTTGTGTTCGTAGCAATTTCGTTCCGTAAATCGTATTCCGTTCACCTTCCAAATCCACGGTACGCCGTTGCCACGCTTTCCCAAAGCGTCGAACAACAAACCGTTATATACGCCACGGAAGTCAACGGAGAAGTGGACAATCGGAACCGCTCACTTTGTGAACGTGTCCTAAAGTGGTGAAATTTTGGAAGTTTTACTGGTAGGAACTGGCGGAGTAGGGACTGTTATTGCGAGACATCTTGCAGCAAGCGACAGGGTCGACAGTGTCGTTCTTGCCGACATCGATATCAAGCAGGCCGAAAGAGTCGCCAGGAAAGTCGGCAGGCGCAAGACACGTTCTGTAAAGCTTGATGCCGGGAACCAGAAGCAGGTTGACAGGCTTATGAAGGGCAAGGGGCTCGTAGTCAATTCGTCCCTGCCCAGGTTCAATGAGATGCTGATGACTTCGGCTCTCAGGCATGGAGTGAAATATGCAGATCTAGCACTCGACGATGAGGTGAAACCCTATAAGCAGAACGGCGCATGGAAAAAGCGGGGAATTTCTGCACTGATTGGGATAGGTGAAGATCCGGGCATAAGCAACGTTGCCGCAAGATATGCATCCGATCAGATGGACTCTGTGGAGTCAATCCGCATACGGGATGGAGAGACTGCAAGCAGCGGGAAATACCCTTTCGTGTGCCTTTTTTCACCTGCCACGTTCATACAGGAAACGATGGAGGAACCTGTCAAATTCCTTGATGGCAAGTTGCAGAAAATCGGCAGACTCAGCGACAGGGAGATGTACGACTTTCCGGAGGGTATCGGCGAGCTGCCTGTATACAGTGTCAACCACGAGGAAGTGTACAGCCTTCCCAGAAACATCGGCAAAGGCGTCCAATATGTAGACTTCAAGCTGGCACTCACGGATGACACACTGAAATATCTCGACGTGCTGAACAGTCTTGGGCTGATGTCCGACAAACCAGTGAGTGTCGGAAGGGCAGAAATCAGACCCAGGGATCTCACCTTGAAGCTGATACCTCAGCCTGCCGCACTCGGTTCAGATATAACGGGGAAGGCTGTGCTTCTCATAGAAGTGGAAGGAAGCAGGAACGGCAGACATGTCAGGCACACTATCTACTGCCATATCGATCATGGTGAATCCTACAGGAGGTACGGTGTAACGGGGACTTCATTCCTGACTGGAACGGGAGCGGCTGCCGGTGCCCTCCAGCTGATTGAGGATGAGAACCTGCGTGGCGGTGTATATGCACCAGAGCAGCTCGATGCGGCCAGGTACTTCGAAATACTTGAGGACCTGGGAGTCAAGCCAGTCCACATTGAGGAATGAGCAAATAGAAGGCTCTCACCTGTACATGGTTATAAGTGAGCGGGTCTTCTCCGTTTTCGCTTCCATTCTGATTCTGCTCTCCTTCTTTTCCATCTGTACAGCTATGTCACAAATCGGGCCACAATCCAGATCGTGCTTGAGGCACAGCCTGTCAACCGCATGGACCATGAGAGCCGCAGCAGCAGTGTCTCTGCTGTTGTCGTTTGTTTCGGTGAGTAGCGCAACTGTATTGAGGCCGTTCTTCATGCCTTCGTGGAGCAGCAGTCCGGGTATGCCAGTCACATAACCCTCTTCCAGGATTTCTATACCTGCGGACTTTAGCATGTGAATGCCTTCTTGGCCGGATGCTGTACCGTAAACAGCCACCTCCCCGTGCTCGGTTTCATCCTTTTCCACTACCATCCCCTGCGGAGAGAGCAGCAGGCTTGCCTTGGCAGTCTGTGCCCACCTTACTATCTCAGAAGCCACTGCCCTTACTGCATTCTCCGGGGCCGGAAGCTCTGATCTGATCACTGCCAGCTTTGTACCATTGGGCAATTTTCCGCCGTACACTGTGATTGTAGGTATTGGCCGGTGCTTCCTGACAACGGTCACCGGAGGCATCGCCATAATGTCAAGGTCAACCATCGGTTTCAGGTTGAAGAAATCAATGATGTAGCGGCCAGTGATCGAGGCGACGCCGCCAATGCCGGGAAACGACTCTATGACTATGGGACCTCTATGTGTTAGCCGTTTCTGGTTATTCAACCTGCTCATAACTGCATAGTATAAGCTGCAGGTTTAAAAAGCTGTTAGTAAAATGATTCGTACTGATAATTTCGGCGCCCATCCCGCGAGCACTGCGGGCCACTGGAAGAATGCGTCGAACAACCCGAATCACTCTCTTCCATCCAGTAGCCGGTTGGCAAAGAATGCGTACCAGCAGTGTCTTTTATACTTTTCGCATCCTGCCGCCCCAGACCCGTACTTTGTCCGGACTTTTAGCCTGTTTTCCATGGGTGCAGACAACATATTAGGCGTTATCTTTTTATTCGCACATCAGATAAGACTCACAACATCTTTGGGGGCATTTCGTGATCTACAAAAGAAAAGTTATAGTTTTAGCATTGGTCTTGCTGTTTCTGGCTACTGCCTTTTCGGCTTTGACGCCCGCCACACAAACGCCAGCTCACTTGAGGACGGCATTTCCTGCAACTCCGGCTCTGCCGGGGTCTAGTTTGCCATCCACCACCTATGACAATGTGACATTCACAGGGAACGCAACTTATGATTTCCCTGCCTCGGCATTGCTGTACACCAATTATGTAAATCCATGGGGAGCTTCCAACAACGTGTCACAACTCTGGGGCACATGGAACAAGACAACATTGTTTTTGGCGGTATCCGGCGTATACATTGGTTCAGGCAACAATTTCATGTTCGCTGTTTCCAATGGCTCTTCTTCATATGGAACAAGCAATCTCAGCAATAATACGCTCCTTCCCAGCACCACTGGCTTTTACGACAGGAGCATCAACTTCACCCAGCCGATGAACTTCTTCTTCATCTATACGCCCAGCACGCTCTATGCTCTGAAAGTGGTCTCTGCCCCGCTGGCAGCGACTACTGACTTCGTCGCACTGACGACACCGCTCTTCAACAACCTTTCCAAGACACCGGGTACAATTGAAGTGGCGCTCAATTTCTCAACAATATTCCCCTCGGGATTCCCGTCAGGAGCCAAGGTTCAGCTGTATTCATCAATTTTTGGTGGCGGAACGGGTCCATACGTGGGACCAACAATACCATCCGGGCAGAGCTATGGTGTCACATACAAAACACCGAACCTCATCGCTCACGACTCCAACAGCTCAACAAGCGGAAACAACTATCTGATTGAAAACACATTTTACACCCTGTCGCTTGATCCCAACAATCTGGGTCTAGCCGAATCGGGCATCACACCCTCTTATGTCGAGGGGCAGACTTTCCACACAGTGACCTTCACAGGAAATCCGTCTGCAGATTTCTCGCCGACTGAGAAGGCGATGATGAATACCAATACAATGTATGGCCCGAGCAATTTGCTGAATTCCTCTTATATCACCTGGAATGAGACAACTCTGTTTCTCGGTGTAAACGGCACAGAGAGCAACAACTGGATTTACCTGTATTTGTCAAATGACACCAACTCTGGATACGGTGCGTATAACATAACCGTTGTCGGCTCACCTTTCAGTTCAATCGCAAGAAATGTCTTCTTCAGCAAGCCGGTCAATTTCATAATCGCAGTCGGATTCAATTCTGCCGGCACGCCATACACTGCGCTTGCATATAAAGTGGTTTCAACAACGGTGCAGAGCAACACTTCAGTTGCCCTGATGAATATCACTACAGTTGTTAACCTTGTCACGAGCAAGAAGGGCTTCGAGGTTTCCATGCCGTTCCAGCTCCTGTACAACTTCACTTTTGCATGGCCCGTCTTTGTCCCTTACAGCAGCCTCAGTATGATTGCCGCTGTGACCGGCGGCAGCGGTGCGTCCACCGGGCCAACGCTTCCTGCGGGGCAGGGCTACGCTTACACAGGATATTATAACAAGAATCACACTTTCGGCAACTATCTGCTGCTGAACACTTTCTTCACCATAGTCCTTGACCCGTACGGCGATGGTGTGCCCGCACTCCAGATCAACCCCACCTACTGGAATGGCCACACATATCACAGCGTGAAATTCACCGGCAATGTATTGAACGATTTCAGTCCCCTGGAGCTTGTGGGAACCAATACACTTACTCCATGGGGACCCAACACTCTTTCTCGCCTGTACTTTACATGGAATTTCACGGAGCTGTTTTTTGGGGTAAACGCCACTGTGCTGTCAGGCAATAATCTACTCGTAGCCATATCAAACGGCACCTATGCTGGCACCACAAACCTTTCAAAGTCAAACACAGCTGCACTGCAGCGGAATATCACCTTCTCCCAGTACGTGAATTTCATTTTCACCATGGCTGGCGGCGCAGCCACGGGCAGTCTCTACGAAGTCATTCCTTCCCAGACTAATACAACACAGACCAACTTCACACTCGTCGGTACTTTCCCCGCAGCATCGGACGGTGCCGAATTCAATTTGAGCTTTAGCACAATGTATCCCAACCAGCCGTCTGTGGCCGGTTCCTTCGCTGTTCCCATAGGGGCGCAGGTTTCTGTTGTTGCAGCTATTTATGGTGGCAGCGGACCGTGGGTTGGGCCAACTATTCCTTCGGGCCAGACATATACCGGCACGGGCAGCACCTTTGAGCACATCACAAGTTTCATAACAAGAGGCATTGACCCGAACAAGAACGGTTATGCAAATCCCGATATCGCTCCCGGAGTTGTTTCCATCGTATACTCCGGCAATCCGATCAATTTGAACATAGTATTCAATGACCACCAGCCGCTCTATTCAGCAATGGGCCAGAATTACTGGATGCTTGGGTGGACGGCCGTTCACCTTGCCGAGTACGCGGAACAGGCACTGATAATTCACGATTATCCGGGCGTGAATATCACTTATTCGCTGTCCGGTTCACTGCTATACCAGATCGCTGCGATAGCGCACGGCAACTACAACAACAGCTACATCATGGCGGCTTTCATACCAGTTTCCCAGTGGAACAATACGCTCTATCAGGAAATCACACAGTACGGCGACACTTTCCTGATGTCATTTGTGGCGTCCAGTCAGTGGAATACAACAACTGTGTTCCAGACACTTGAATATAATCTCGCATTCAACACACCGCCGTGGGTATATACTGCCGGAACTCCTGCAGCGAACACCTATGCTGCTCTGTTCAGCCTCGAAGCGTCGCATGTGACTCTCACAACTCCTCAGCTTGTCAATGCGCTGGTTGAGTTCTTCCTGTGGTCAGCGAGCTTCCCCATTGCATCGGGGATGCTTGGCAGCCAGTACATCAATTCAACGATGTACAATCTGTATAACCAGACATCTTTCAAGATAACGGACATAACAACCATAACTCACTACTACGCCTATGAGGCGAACCTGACTGTCTCAGCCTTCAGGGCAGACATGATGCTGAACAGCAATAAGGGCGGCAATGTCGAGCTTCTTACAACACCCTTCGACCACCCCATACAGCCTCTGCTGCTGCTTAACAACTGGACAGGCGCGACTGGCGATCAGGTCACGAAGGGAGTCTGGTCAACGGACGAGCAGGCGCAGCTCAACATCGGTCTGGGCATATTCAACCAGACATTCAGCCAGATGCCGCTTGGACTCTGGTCACCGGAGCAGGCTGTATCAGGCGCAATAGTGCCGTACCTCAACCAGAGCGGCATAGAGTGGACTTCTTCAGCAGACTCCACTCTTGCCGAAGCGGGTTATTCCATACCGTCCTCAAGCGCACCTCTCGCTTCGCAGATGGAATCGCTTTATCAGCCGTACAATGTGTGGCAGAACAATACTTCGGTAGTCATGGTATTCAGGGACAGCACTCTTTCCAACGCATGGGGCTTCAATTACGGGACAATGGCTAGTTCCCAGGGTAACTGGGCTCCCGTAGGCGCAATGATGACTTATCTGAAGAATATCTATGCGACTGTCCCAAGATCTGACCATTCAAGCATAACGGTCACGGTTGCACTGGATGGAGAGAACTGGATGTTCATGTCTCCATTCCCGACAGATGGAGTTCCTTTCCTCCAGGATCTTTATCTTGGATTGCAGCAGAACTCATCGTGGCTGCACACAACCACCATGCAGCAGTACATAGCTGCTCACAAGTCTCTCCCGAACATGGGCATGCCTAATATCACGAACTTGCCGATAGGTTCATGGAACCCCGAGCCGACAGGGAACGGCATTTCACAGTACCTTGGTCAGTGGGCCGGTCACGCT